>JABDMI010000102.1 GCA_013001575.1 Gammaproteobacteria bacterium | reverse complement strand
TCGATTTGATGGATGAGATTGCTGTAATTTCAGATAATGCCATCAAGCTAAATCGCAGCGGGTATCTTCTGGCGAGTCGCAACAACACGATTGATGATGTGTACGGCCTGGATCAAAACCTGATCCGTGAATACAGCGACAAAAGTATATCCAAATATTCAAACAGTCTAGATACGCTCTGGAGCGAGGTTCCTGACGCCATAGATGTACTGCAAAACCGCGCACACATTCAACAGCTTTATCCGCATTTGAGTAGTGAGATCAGCAGCCTGATCCATATCCGCAAAGCCGGTGACCTTGATGGCCAGGCGCTGGGACAATTTATGTTGCAAGCAGTTAAAACGAGTGGCGCTGCCAAGCTGCGCTACAAAGTCACGGATATACAACATTCAAACGGTTTTCAAATTGCATTAAGTGATGCGCAGCAGACCCAATCCCTGCATGCCGATTATGTAATAAACGCGGCGGGCCCTTTTGCGCACCAAATTGCAAATATGCTGGGCCAGGAATTACCCCTGGAAAATCTCTATCAACAAAAAATATTATTCGCCGATGAAGTGAATGCCGTTCCACGTACGCAGCCTTTTGTGATCGACATTGACAAACAACATCTCGACTGGACTGAGGAAGAACGTGCATTACTTGAACAAGATCCCGATTCAATCTGGCTAACCCGGGAAATCGGCGGAAGTGTGCACTGCCGTCCGGAAGGCGGTGACAAGGCCAATTGGGTCAAACTGGGATGGGCCTATAACACGCGCCCAAGCGAACCCGCTGAAGACCTGATGAATGACACAGCCTTTGATCCAAGTTTTCCAGAAATTGTCATTCGCGGCGCCTCGAATCTAAACCCCGCACTAAAACATTATCTCGATAAAATGCCGTCAAAAATGACGCATTACGGTGGTTATTACAGTATGACCGAAGAGAACTGGCCCTTGATCGGGCCACTGGGGGTCGAGAATGCGTTTGTGGTCGGGGCACTCTCGGGCTTTGGTACCATGGCGGCCTGTGCGGCAGGGGAATTGTGTGCAAACTGGGTATTGAACGCAGACTTAGCGGACTATGCAAAAGATCTAAGTTTGTACAGGTATTCGGACGAGAAGTTGATGAAAAATATCCGGACCGCCAATAAAGGAGTTTTGTAATACGCCTACTGCAGCGATTGAATACTGGATCAAGCTTATCTTAAGCATCACTCATTCAAATTCTGGCCGCCATCATCCATGGTCCCCGGTTTTTGCCAATAACGATATTGTGGTGTCCAGTTTGTTTCACTCATTCCAGCCAGGTTGAGCAGATCCCAGATTGAGCAATAATTATCACCGGGTCCGAAATATGCCGAGTTTTTACGGTAGATCTTTCCGTCTTTACGCTCGTACACCACCACACCAGGCATATTTTTTTCACCTGGCACGACCGTTTGCTCTTGAATGTATTCGCCGCCACCGTGTGACGCCAGACGGAATCGCCAAGCACGTGAGTTGGCAAAGTCGCGTTGCACAGCCGGTGCATCTTTCGAGACCAGTGCAACGGATAAGGCCGACTCTAGATGCGGTAAAAAGCCGTTAAAGCCGTCTGCCCATAAAGTGCAATAACGACACCCCTGCCCCATGTTATGAATCAACAGTAATGAGTCTTTATCGCCAAACAGATCCGACATTTTGACCTCGCCCTCAAGACTTGTGAACTGATAATCATTCACTTCGTCACCGATATGCCCGGCTTGCAAGCTGGATAATTCCTGCTTGAGATCAAAAATTTGTTTCTGAATATCCTGAATTTTTTGCGTTGACATATTGCACCTCCAGAAGTGAGCTAATAATCAGCGATTTCCGCCGAGGTCATATACCTCACGGACACTGTCGAGTTTTGCTAAGAAATCAATGTCCAGATCTTTGAGTAAACCCGTGGAAACGTCAAAGATCCAGCCATGCACCTGCGGATAGCCACTTTGCAAATAGGCGTTTTGTACAACCGCGGTTTTAATCACATTAAAGGCCTGTTCTTCCACATTGAGTTCGACCAGACGTTGGTAACGATCACTCTCGTCCGTCATTGCGTCCAGTTCATCATGGTGTAATCGATACACATCCCGGATATTGCGTAACCACGGGTTCAGAACACCCATATCCAGTGGTTGCATAGCCGCTTGTACGCCACCACAACCGTAATGGCCGCACACTACAATGTGTTTAACTTTAAGATACTTCACCGCGTATTCGATCACCGACATCGCGCTAAGATCCGAATTACTGATCACATTGGCAATATTTCGATGCACAAAAACTTCACCCGGTGTAGCGCCCATCATGTCTTCAGCGGTTACCCGGCTGTCGCTGCAACCAATGTATAAAAAATCGGGATCCTGGCCCTTGGCCAAATGGGTAAAAAATTCCTGGTCATTGGCCTGTTTAGTAGCTGCCCATTGCTTGTTATTGGCAAATATTTTCTGATACGGCGTCATATGTTTCCTGTCGCTGGGGTCAATGTGAGCTCATAGTATACGCATTCAACAGTCACTATTCACCTATTCAGTACTTGTAATACCTTTAATGGAACAAGCTTGCATCCGCATGGTCTTAGTTATAATGTTTAGAATCTTAAGTCAATTCCTGTGCTTGATAATCTTGCTCTCAGTTGCCCACGCGGCATCGGCGGTCGAACATCACATTGACTTGACTTTTCCCGAGTCGCTTGACTATGTTGAGGTTGAAATTCGCTTGGCTTATCCAGTACGTAGTCTAAAAGCCCGTAATGCGTATTCCGACCTGTTCCTCAGATTCCCGCAAGCCTGTGATTCCAGTGAAGCGATCGATTATCGTGATTCGCGCTTGTATCTTTATCGTTCTGTCACTTGCCTGAATTACCGCATGCGTCTTTTGCAAAAACAGGATCGCAGAGCTTTTTCCCTGAACTCGACAACCATGGTGAGCACACCGGCGGAATGGTTGTTTTTACCCGGCTTGCGAGCCAGTGACAGTGTTTTGATCACGGTTAAAAAGCATGCTCAACACGAGTTGTCGGTACCCTGGGAAGTTATTGACGCAGGCAAACAAACGTATCGCCTGCGCGCCTCACCGCAAAGTGCGGATGGCTTGGTGATCATTGGCGCTTTTGAACAAGATTATATTCAGCACAAAGGCACCACATTACGAGTCGCGTATTTACCCGGCCGCAAGATCGACAAACCGACCATGCGCGACTGGTTGCAACAGACCGTGGACAATGTCAGTCAAGTTTATGGTCGTTTTCCACACCCGAGTCCGCAGATCATTGTGTCACCCAGTGCATCATCCTGGTCTCGACAGCGTTCACCGGTACCGTTTGGGCGTGTGGTGCGCGATTATGGCGAGTCGGTACAGTTTTATATCGATCAACGCCAATCACTGAAACAATTCAATGCCGACTGGACCGCCACGCATGAGTTCAGTCATTTGCTGCTGCCTTATGTGAAATGGAAGAACCGCTGGCTTTCCGAGGGCTTTGCAAGCTATTACCAGAATATTCTCATGGCACGTAATGGTTTTTATACCGAACAAAGTGCCTGGCAAAAATTGCACGATGGATTTATGCGCGGTAAACGCGCGGTACCCGAACTTTCACCCAATGCCGCGGCACAAGGTAGTTGGGGCGGCACCATGAAGATCTACTGGAGCGGCGCTGCTTTGGCATTTTTGGCGGATGTGCAATTACGTGAACTAAGTAATCACACAAAAAGTCTGGACACCGCGTTGGATGCCTTGCAACGCTGTTGCCTACCATCCACCCGCAGCTGGTCCGGTTCGCAGCTGATGCGTAAACTCGATCAACTCAGTGAGACCACTGTATTTAGCGATCTCTACACACGATATGCCAACAATGATGAATTTGTACCATTTGAACAGGCCTATGCAAAACTGGGAATTGAGATCAAAAATCAAAAAGTGGTTCTAAAAAGTGAGCCAAAATACCGCAAATACAGGGCATCACTACTAGAGAAAAAAGAGAATAATTGATTCCACAGACTTGATTAAACCGCGTCGTAATCCACCTCAAGTTCAGCGGTTAGCGCTTCAGCCTGACAGGTAAGAATATAGCCTTGTTCAAGTTCATCGTCACTCAAGACTGCATTACTGCGTAATTTCACTTTGCCTTTTTTACACAGGGCCTTACAGGTTGCGCACACACCCGATTCACAGGCGTAAGGCACAGACAATCCTTCATCAATACTGGCGCGTAGAACCGTTTCACCTGCTGGCAGGTCGAAGGTTTCGGTGTCACCATCCAGAGTGACGGTTAGTTGCGTGGTGAGTAAGTCAGACGTTTCCGAGTTATTATTGGCAGAAACTTCATCCCGGGTAGCGCTACTGGCTGCATCAGCGGCAGCGAAATATTCATGATGGATATTACTTTCTGACACGCCTATTGATAATAAGGCGGCTTCCAATTCAGGGATCATTTGTCCCGGGCCACAAATATAATGATGCGCCTGGTTAAAGTTTGTATCGGTCTGTGCAAGCTTTAGCAATTTATCAACGGTAAAGTCACCTGGCTGAGCTTCGGTATCATGAGTTTCTACTTGTTTATTACCAAAAAATTTCCCAAATAAGCCTTTGCTTTCGGTTGTTTTTGCGTCAGTGTAATGATGGGTTAATACAAAACGCTCGGAATAAGCATTTTCAAGCGCTTGTAATTCCTCATGAAAAATAACTTGTTCGCGATTGAAATTTCCGTATTGCATATTAACCTGACAGTTCTCATGGCCTTGCAACAGGGTTTTGAGAATCCCAAAGATCGGGGTTACCCCACTACCGGCAGCGTATAAATACACTTTGTCAGGTACTGCATCCGGCAATACAAATTGACCCAAGGGTGGCATGGCTTCGAGAATGTCATTAACCTGCAGGTCATCCACAAAATGGTTGGACACTTTTCCCTGAGCGACCTTTTTCACTGTGACCTGCAAGGGATCGGAATTATATTCGGAACTGTTGATGGAATATGAGCGACGCAACTCCTGGCCATTATGATTCACTTTAAAGGTCAGGTATTGTCCGGCTTTGAATCGATAAAGTTCCTGCAGATTATCTGGTACTTCGAATTCCAGACTGCTGGCTAATTCAGTGCGTTTGATTATTTTGGCTATCCGGAGCGGATGAAAATGTCGGTCGGTCATAATTTTTGTTTTTTTTGCGTATAAGTCTTGGAATTGATCCACAGAGGGGTCATTATAGAGCATCTGCATGCATCGTGGTCTGGAGCAAAAACATGAGTGACAAAACCCCAAAACATTTTCACGGCAAACATATTGACGTCAGTTTTGATGCAGGGATCTGTTCCCACGGGGGTGACTGTGTGCGCAATTTACCAGGGGTGTTCGATCTCAAGGCCAGACCCTGGATCAATCTTGAGGATTGCGATACCGCAGCTGTGATTAATGCGGTCAGACAATGCCCGAGTGGCGCGTTGCAATTTCACGAGGCCTGTGACCAACAAGTGTCGATTCGCGTGGTAAAAGACGGCCCATTACAAGTACGTGGCAACGTATCCGTGAAGGAGAACTACAATTCCGAGGGCACACAGCATCAACGTGTCGCTTTGTGTCGATGTGGTCTATCCAAGAACAAGCCTTTTTGCGATGCACGACATATGAAAATCTTTAAAGACTCCGGCACTTTTAACAAAGTTCCTGCAGGTACCTCAAAACAGGAGGCCGCTGAACACGCGAATATTATTTGTGTGGAAAACGGGCCATTCATGTGTCGGGCAACGGTTGATGTGATCGCAGCCGATGGTCAAACCCAACGAGTTATAGATCCTGCCTTATGTCGTTGTGGTGAATCGCAAAATAAACCCTTCTGTGACGGTAGTCACAACAAGATCAATTTTGACAGTAGCAATTAATGCGGTATTACCGGGCACGCCTGTCCAGGACACAGGATGGACAATGAAATACTTAGTAAAAGCCCGGTAAGACAAAAAGCATGCCTTCCGCGATTGCGTCATCGGTTTTGATGAATTCCAGACGGGTAATATCCGAACACATCACCCCGTCACCAGCGGAAATACTAATTGTTGAGTCGCCATCGCAAAGATCCAACTTGCCTCTTATGACATGCACATAGGCTTTGTGGTGGTCCGCGGCACGCGCCAGATAAAAATAACGATTCTGGTCCAGATGAAAACGATATATCTCGGATTCCTGGTTTAAAAACATCGCTTCATCGCGCGGCATGTGTGAAGCTACTAACTGAAAATTCGAGCTCGGCTCAATGGAACGCTGTTGGTAACCCGGGCGGATATTGATCTGATTGGGAATGATCCACATTTCCAGAAATTCCAGCATCTCTGTTTCTGAACCATTGCTTTCGCTATGTTCGATTCCCGCCCCCGACGCCATTAATTGAAAATCACCGGCTGGTACAATTTGTTCAGTGCCCAAGCTATCGGTATGCACCAATTCACCTTGCGTGACATAAGTCAGAATTTCCATGTTCACATGCGACTTTTCGCCCAGACTGACGCCTGGTTTTACACTGACGGCATTCAGCGCCTGTAAGACCGAATACCCCATACGCGTGTGATTAAGATAGGTCCCAAAACTGAAACTGTGCAAACTGGTGTGATGGTCCGAGTCAGATTGACCACGTTCGGTGCCAGGGAGTATTGCCAACATTATCTATATATCACTTTAATTATAGTATGTATCTTATTGTTATTATTATATTAATTAACACTTTAAGTCACAAATATTCGATCTGGCCACTCATGTGGGGTTTAACACCTGCAGAATCCTTCATCACGAATTCCAAACCATCATTATTGTCATGGGTCTCCAGCATAACCCAAGACGGAATAAACACCGGAAGTTTAAAGTTCACATCAAAACGCAGCTTATTCAAACCGGTCTGGCGTTTGAGTAATTGCGGCTCAAGTTCTGCCAAAGTACGTGACATTGACCAGACCCCGTGGATAATGGCCTGTTTAAAACCAAACAGTTTTGCCGTGATGTTGGTCAAGTGGATTGGATTGATATCGCCGGAGACTTTAGCAAATTTCCTGCCCATGTTACCTGGCACTTCCCAACTAATTATCTGGGCGTCGGATTTTTCAACTGCTTGGATTTTTTTAGGACTTTTATTGCTGCGTTTATTTTTGGGTGTCTTTTTGCGTGCGATAAAACTGGTAGTCTCTTCCCAAACTAATTCATCACCAACCTGCATGTGGGTGTGTAAATGAAATACCTGCCCTCGTATGGTGTCGTCATATTCCTGTATATGACAGGCAATTGACAGCTCTTCTTCTAAACCGATCGGTCGATGTTGAGTAATACTATTGCTTATATGCACGAGTCCCAGCAACTTCAAAGGAAAGGCCTGGTGGGTTAACAAGGCATAGTGCAATGGGGCTGCAAGTACATGCGGATAGGGTAATGGCAAAAAATCACGATCTTCAGGAAAGCCTGACACTTTAGCAAAATCATTTACGTGTGATCTATCTGGACGTACACCATGAATACTGGCTTCCAGGCGTGGGTAAGATGCACCCTCTTTCAATCTGCCCGGTTTACGCGACAACATCATCTTGGGGTACATTTTCAATACCGACGGGATACTGTTCAATTCTAGGGTTACTGTATTAGTCAAAACTCAGCCTTGTTTTAATTCATTCACCAGGTCGATATACGCCTGTTTGGCATTATTGCCTTGCATCCCGCAATAACCGTACCAGGCATCATATTTTGCCCGGCCTTTCACGTCCAGAATCCCGGGACGTTTACCAATTGCATCGCCTACAGTCGCCTGCTTGAACAGACCGTACATTTTCAACATATTCTTATTACTTGGTCGCTCACTTAATTGATAGGCCTCATCCTGGGCTCGACTAAATAATTCTTCGAGATCACTCATGTTGTTACTCCTTTATTTCCATGTATATTCACAATCACATTCAAACATAAGTGTTATGTTGATAGTATATTTATATCAATTCTATTCCGTCACACAACTTATAACCAAAATATCAAACCACTCTGTTCATGTCAATTTATTCAAGACACCAATTTGCCCACATCGTGCAAGTGCTGCAAAAGCGATTTTGCCTCAGATAATGCAAGCATAATAATCAGGTCGCCTTCTCCAGCCATGGCCATGGCCAGCTCTAGTGACTCTGATTCCCGCTGGGTATGCGTAACCTGGTCTGCACGCGCACCACTGTTAAGCAACTCATCGCGTAACAGTTTATACACTTCACCACTTTCTCGTCCACGATAATAGTCCGCCATTTCACAAATAAATACATGCTCTAGACCAGAGGCCCAGGCAGTTCGCGCCAGGTCCCGAATCAGCTCATCGGTACGATCACCCGCTTGCCCAAAACATAAAAACCGACGTTTGGCCGGATGCTGACGGGCAATTTCCAGAATACTCGAAATGCCTTCCGGGTTGTGGGCAAAATCCAGCAAGACCTCGCAATTATTCACTTTGAACAAATTACAACGACCGGGATTGTCACTCGCGGTCATGGATTGCAATCCCTTAATTATTGCTGCATCCGGAATTTGCATGGCCACACAAACGCTGGCGGCAGCTAATGCGTTGGCGATATTATGCCGGGCAATACCATTGAGAGTGAGCGGTATCGAATTGATCGCACATAACTTGACCCACTGCTGCCCATCATAGCGGGCAACATGATCTTCAATCACACTGACCAAACGCTTGCCTTGTTGCGCTTGCTCCTGCATGAGTGGTTTTTCCGGGTCCAGACTGAACCAAAGCAGTTCCGGTTTGTTTAGGTTTGCACTTTTTGCTACCAGCATGGGATCGTCAGCATTGAGTATGGCAATCGATCTTTCATCCAGGGCTTGCATCACCAGCCATTTGATCGCCAACAACTCTTCCACAGTACGTGAACCAAAATCTCCTAAATGGTCTTCACTGATATTAGTGATCAAGGCGACATCCGCACGGGCAACCCCCAAACCGCGTCGCAAGGCACCACCACGGGCGGTTTCCAAAATAGCTTTATCGATTGAGGCTTGACGCAGAATACTGCGCGCCCCGCCTGGACCGGAATAGTCACCTCGTTCAATAATGTCATTGTTGATTCCAATCCAGTCAGTTGAACTGATTCCAACCGTGTCTCCCGCAGCCTGCATGATCTGACTGGTCATTCGCACGGTCGTAGTTTTACCGTTTGTTCCTGTGATCATGGCAAGCGGGATGTTGTGAATATTTTGCCATTCGACCTGGTTTGGAATCTCTGTCACAGGCCAGGTTTGTGAACCCTTACCGTACCCCACCGAGACAAGATCATCGTCCCATAAAAAAGCGACTTGATGTGCGCGGGCTTGTTGTTTTAAAGCCAATAAGTCGTGGTTTTGTTCTTCTGCAATTTGAGTTTGCAAACGTGCTAAAAACTCAGACAATTCATCAGGGCTATCGCTGTCACTTTCCGGGATTAATAATTTTTCGCTGCGATGATAAGCCCATTCGGCAATTTCCACGGCAGAGTACATGCAGTCGATAGGTGCAGAAAGTGCCAGACTTATGCCACCGGTGAATTCATGCATGGTGGTTTGTTCAGCCGTCCAGCCAATTGCGTGCAGTACATCCTGTACCTGTTGTTGCCAATGCGAGACGAGTGCGGGGATCATTTCCGGATTGGTGATCTCCACATCCACAATTGCACAGGGACGTTCCCAGATCACATTCAATCCGGTCAAACGTCTGGCATCAAGTAATTTCATTACTGGCTATGTGATTAGAGCAAAAAGTCTGAACAACTTAATCGCCGGCTTCACGGGCGATTCGCACACCACGATCGTCAACAATCAATTCCAGATCATCGTCCAGTTCAAATTGCAGTTCTTCGGGGAGTTCTGGCCGTACGGGTTCACTTGTTTTAGTGGCGGGTTCGATTTGCTCGGAATTAAAATAAATGATCTGTTTCCAGCAACGACTGATGTTATCGCCTAACACCAAAACCAGGTCATCGTGTTGTGCTAACTCCAGGGCATGATTAACGGCGTCTTGTTCGTCGTGTACGAGTTCAATTTTACTGGCATCAACACCGGCATCTTGCAATGCGCGTTTTAAAATCAGCGGAACTTCATCACCCTGGCGTCCGCGTAGATGATCATCACGCCGACAAATAAAATAGTCAAAATGCGGTGCGGCAATGCGCGCGATCTCCTGAATGTCTTCGTCGCGGCGATCACCCGGTGCGGCTAAAACCACGAGGCGCCGACCTTCGGGCTTGAGTTGATCAACCAAATGACACATGGCCTTTACGGCCGCCGGATTGTGTGCGTAATCCAGAATAACTTTAAACCCGTGTTCATTGTAAATATTCATGCGTCCTGGCGCCTGGAAAAAGCTGGTATCAAAGGTACGCAAGCCCTGACGGATGTTATCCAGTTTGATATTCATGTTATAAGCAAGCGCTGCCGCAAACATTGCGTTTTGCACATTATGCAACGCCTTTCCTTCAATTGTGGCCGGTATCAAATGCGTCCAAAGCAAGGGGAAGTGATTGTCCCCGTCATAAATTGTGATCATGTGCCCGTTCATCCCTTGCTCAAGCACAAAGGCTTGACCGCCTGCCTGTATGTGCTGTTTAACTAATGGATGGCTGGCGTTCATGGTCACATAACATACGGTGCTGGCCTCGGTGTAATCCGCCATTTGTAAACACAATGCATCGTCTGCGTTCAATACCGCTGCGTCTTTGGCAACTTCAATGGGAATGCGTTTGATCTCGGCCAATTGCTCTAGCGTGTCAATGCCTTTTATTCCGAGGTGGTCCGCGCTCACATTCAAACAACATGCGACGTCACATGTTGCATACCCCATGCCACCACGCAATAATCCACCGCGAGCGGTTTCCATCACCGCAGCATCAATTGAGGGGTCGCGTAACACCATCTGCGCCGAGATCGGACCAGTCATGTCGCCTTCAACCGAAAGCTTTCCATCGATGTATACCCCGTCGGTCGAGGTTAAGCCAACGGTATTGCCGCTGAGTTTTAATATATGGGCCAACATGCGTGACGTGGTGGTTTTCCCGTTGGTGCCAGTCACAACCGCAACTGGAATGCGACTGGGTGAGCCACTGGGGAACAATCCTTCGATCACGGGGCCGGCCACATCGCGCGGTGTGCCTTCACTGGGCGCAACATGCATGCGGAAACCAGGGCCGGCATTCACTTCACAGATGGCGCCACCGGTTTCACGATAGGAACGGGTAATATCATCGGTTAAGAAATCCACGCCACCCACATCCAGACCAATGGCTTTAATGGTGCGAATTGCCATATTGCGATTGTCCGGATGAATGGAATCGGTGACATCTATGGCCGTGCCGCCAGTCGAGAGATTGCCAGTGGAACGTAGAAACACGGTTTCGCCCTCTTCAGGGACGGTGTCCTGGCTATAACCCAGTTTTTGCAATAATCGTTCGGCCTGATGATCAAACTCAAGACGCGTTAGCACTTTCTCATGCCCGACACCGCGGCGCGGGTCTTGATTCACAATATCGACCAATTCCTTGATCGTGTGTTTAGCATCGCCAACCACGTGCCCGGGCATGCGTTTGGCCGCGGCAACCAACTCGCCATTGACCACCAATAAGCGATGATCCATGCCCTGGATAAAACTTTCCACCAAAACCGAACGACTGTGTTCACGTGCTTTGCTATACGCAAGCTTGACTTGCTCGGCATCATTCAAATTAATTGAAACACCCCGCCCATGATTGGCGTTTAACGGCTTCACCACAACCGGATAGCCGATACGTTCTGCGGCGCGCACCGCTTTGCTTTCTGAACGAACCAGATACTGTTGGGGCACAGGTAAACCGAGGTCACGTAAAATAATGTTGGTTTCTTCTTTGTCCGAAGCCAGTTCAACTGCGATATTACTGGTGTTGCCGGTACACGTCGCTTGAATTCGTTTTTGGTAGCGACCGTGACCAAACTGGATCAAGCTGTGCTCGTTTAAACGTATCCATGGAATATCGCGTTCTTCTGCCGCAGCCACCAGGGATGCGGTACTGGGGCCCAGTGCACGGCGTTGGGTAAAACGAATAAAGTCATCGCGTTCACTGGCAAAATCCCAGTCTTGATCGGGCGCATCACTGGATCTCAATTTTGCCGGTAACAAATACTGGATCAATCTCATCGCCAGACGACTGGCTTCACGGCCAACGTGCTCGTTGCGATATTCAAACACCATATTGTAATGACCAGGCTGTCCGTCAATCGAACGAGTGCGCCCGAAGGTCACTGGCAATCCGGCAACATTTTGCAGTTCAATAGCGATATGTTCCATGACATGACCAAGCCAGGTTCCCTCATCCTCACGCAGGCGACGGACAAATCCCCCGGGCTCCTTGTATGAACAGCCATGCTCATGCAATCCCGGTAATAATTCCAGCAATGGATCAATGAATTCAGAACCCAGTTTAGAGGTCGGCCAGCTTTCAAGTTCACCCAGATCAATTACATGCCGGATAACCGGGAAATGTGCATATAAATTGGGTCCGAGATAAACATTGGTTGAAACAATACGCATGGTTTTTCTCCATTACTTTATGCCGCAGCATTATTTTAGTCGGCATTTCGCCGTTATTTATTTGTGCCGTTTTGTAAGTTGCTATTCAGGATAAGCCTTTCGCTCTGAAATATCAAAACGTCCGCCCGAGACCAAAATATGCACTTTTATATCAATCAAACTTACCGGCTCGTTTTCACCGGCACGGTCCATTGAGGAATAGCTCAGATCAGTTGGATCTATAATGGTGATCCCACCACTACCGATGACCTCAAGATTATCCCCGGGACGAATAAAAGCTGCGGTGTCTTCATCCAGGCCAATGCCTATCGCAAAAGGATTATAGGCCAGCGCGGTCAATAAACGCCCTAGGCGATCACGTTGCCGGAAATGCTGGTCAATAATAAAATTATTGGTTAATCCCAGTCCCGGTGCCAAGGTCACTTTGTTAGGCGATGGCGTACTGCCTTCACTGCCGCTCGCGATCATGTGCTCGGGCATAAATGCTGCACCGGCCGATGTGCCCGCTACATGCATACCCTGGGCATTGCGTCGACGGATCATTTGGGCAACCGCCGTACCACCCAAAGTGGTTGACAGTCTTAACTGGTTTCCACCCGTCATGAATACCCCATCGGATTTTTCGATATAGTCCAGATGTTCACTGGATTTGCAATCATCTCGTGTAATAAATGGCAACACTCTTGCGTGTTGCACCCCGATACGACGAAAAAGCTTTTCGTAATTTCTGCCGGTATCTTCCAACTGGGATGCGGTGGGTATAATTGCGATGCGTGAGTTATTACCCCCGCAAATAGAGATAAATTTATCCAGTATTTCCGGGTTACTCAGTTTTTCCTCGGCTCCGCCAATCGGGATAATGTAACCACGATTGGCGGGGTCTTTTGCGGGAGATGGAGGCATTTGAAAGTGTCCTGTTTAGTGATTTTTTTAAATTAATTGGAAATGGTGTAATTGTGGTCAGCTTAAGAATTCTCAAAGCTGCCAGTGATAATTTGCTGGTGATACTTCCGATGCCAATTGCCTTGGCACATCACTGAATGGATCTGATGCTCTTTATCCATAAGTACCAGATCCGCATCGACATTGTGTGCAATGTGACCTTTTGAAGATAAGCGTAATAATCTGGCGACATTGCTGGTGTAGGCCGGTAATATTTTTTCCAGGGAAATTCCTCGTTGCAACAAATCCTTGATGGAATCAAACAAGCTGCACGGGTCGCCAATGTCCATGTGCACAATCTGCCCGTCTGCATCGAATTCCGGTAAACACCCTCCACCATCGGAACTGATGGTTAACTTGTCCGCTGGAGCGCCTGACGCGTGATAATTTTCCCAGGCGTCGGCGGCACACCAGGCATCTTCGCCATCGGCAACCGGGAACGCGGTAATATCCACACTGCAACCCAGTTTCGCCAATTCACAGGCTTCGATAAACAAGGCCTTGCGACGATTAATATGGGTTGGATGAAACACGCGCGCGGGTAATTCACTATTCGATAATGCATCCCGAACCAATTGCAGACCGCTTTCCCCGTCGCCCAAATGGATATGCAAAATACCGGCTTTCCCGGTCATCATGCCGGCCACGTGCGCATCGCTGGCCAAGCGCAAGATCTCCTGCAGAGTTGGTTGACTGGAACGGTGATCACATATAGCGATCTCACCGACACCAATTACCGGTTCAAGGTTTACGATGTCACTGCGCACACAGCCGGTGAAAGTTGTGGGCGGGATGTGATAGCCACCGGTGTAACACAGGGCGTGCATGCCCTGGGCACGCAAAGCTCTGACCTCAGCAAGTAAACTTTTGGTATCTCGTGTTGTGTCATCCGTTCCAAGCAAGCCAACCACAGTTGTGACCCCGCTTTGGGTAAAGCGCGATAAACCAACCGCAGGTACACGACTGGCATAACCGGATTCCCCACCACCACCCGTGATGTGGGCATGACCGTCAATCAAACCAGGCATTAGCACCAGACCCTGTGCATCGTATGTTTCAGCAAGCACTGTTTTTTCGAGTGCTGGTAAGTCCGCTCCCATCCAGAGAATTTTTCCGCCACCGATCAATAGATGTTGGATACCTAAATTATCTGGTGCAAACACATGTGCGTTTTTAATTAGTTTTAGCATTGAATTCTTCGCTTATATTTATTATCACGTGACGCTGGATTATTCATACCCAAGTACAACCTGAGCAATCCGCCATTATCCTACTCTGCAGCAGTTATTTCCACGTTAAGGGCTGATTTCAATTGTTCGCGGGTGACAGTTTGACTGCGTTTTATGTTTCCGGCCGCATTCGCCGAGCCTTGCGGAGACCAGATTATGCTGAGTGACACGGGCTTATCCCAGTTTAATTGCGATTTATCAGACATTTGGGCAATTGTGTTACGGTAATCCAGGTTTACAGGTTTATTGAGATCATTGATTGAAAGGCTCTTGGCCACGACAGGTGGCGCAGTCTCTGGTTGGCGCAGACTAAGAAAAATTCGGCTTTGCGCCTGGCTTTGAGACACTAATTCAGGTGCCAGTGAGATCTCGAGTTTCATTTCCCACAATGAATCCAGACGTTTTATAACTACATTCTGTAATGCCTGTGGCGGGTTTTGCCGTAGTAATAATTCCCAGCGTTGTTTGGCCAGCTGGGTATTTCCACGTTGTGCGGCCGCCAAGCCTCCATACCAAAGCACTTTGGGATTATTCTCAGCCAGTTCACTGGCCTGCTCGATCAAGTTGTAACTGTCCTCATCTATAGCGCCCTGTCTGGCCAGTATTCTGGACTCGGCCAGGCCGGTAAGCCAGTCAATGCGTGAACCACGCTTGGTCGCCGTCAGTGGCGCAAACTGGTCCAGCTGTTGTGATTCAGAATACGCCAAATAGGCATACAAATATTCGCGTTCGAGTATCAATTTGCGTCCTAGAGCATTCCACTTCTCCACACTCCCGGGATTATTTTGTGCTTCTGCCAAAGCCTGCTGTGTATCGGAATTTTTACCGGTCGGTTTGATCACCGCCTCCTGTTGCTTCACTTGTTGAAACAAGAATATTATTCCGGCCAAACCAAGCAGCCCCGACAGAATTGCGACAATCCGTGTTTTTGACGAATTGTCAGGTTTTTTAACGAGTACAGGCTGCAAACAATAGCCAAGACTGAGTATTACCAGCAAGGTAAACAACATTGAATTGGTCATGCTGTATGCTCACTGCCGGAATCGGTGGATTGCATTTTTTTTACCACAGCGATGAATATGACAAGCAGTATCGTCAGAAGAATTACAGGAGCAAGCCACAACACTTTGGTTTTTCCGCTGTTGGCCGGACGGTAATGCACAAATTCGCCATAGCGTGCACTCATGTATTCACGTATCTCGTGGTTAGTTTTTCCAGCACGTAATTGATTTGCAACTTGTTGTCGCAAGTCAACGGCCAAAGGTGCATTGGAACCGGCAATGGTTTCGTTTTGACACACCAGACAGCGTAATTCTTCCGTTAGTAGTTCATAACGCTGTTGCAAAGCGGCATCATCAAAGCTGGTCGGATCCAAGGCATGCAAACTGATTGTCAGGAATACCATCAGGAAGCCGCTAATCATTGTAAATAGATATCGGGTCATGGTATTTGCTCTTGTTGCAGGGCAAGTACCAATGGACGCAATGTGTTTTGCCATTCCTGCAAGCTTATTGGAGCGATGTGTTTATACCGGATCACGCCTTGTTTATCGATGACAAAAGTTTCCGGTGCACCGTACACACCCCAGTCAATCGCCACATTGCCATTCGCGTCGTTCGGGATTGCAACGTAAGGGTTGCCCTGCTCTTGTAACCAGGCTTTGGCCTTAACCGGATCATCTTTATAATTCAGGCCAATTATTGGAACCAGTCGTTCGGCTGCCATAGCATTCAATACCGGGTGTTCCAGTAAACAACCGCTGCACCAGGTAGCCCATACATTTAACAAAACTACTTGGCCTCGCCATTGCGACAGATCGACAGTTGAATCGCTGCTTAATAGATCGGGCAAGATCAGCGCGGGTGCGCTTTTGCCAATAAACGGTGAAGGAACTTTATCCGTGTCCAGTGAAAGACCTTTCCAGAATAATGCGATCAATCCTAGCAATACAACAAACGGTATCCAGATGAATAATTTTTTAAGCATTGGATAATCCATTTTTTGTCAAATTGCCAGAATCGGGCTTAGTGACACGATAACGCTTGTCCAATATTGCAATCAAGCCGCCCAAGGCCATGAGCAAGCATCCAAGCCAGATCCAGCGAACAAAAGGCCGTACTTGAAAACGTACACTCCAAACGGCGCCTTTTTGACTATTTGGTAACTGCTCACCTAAAGTCACGTACAGATCCCGAATAAACCCGGCTTTGATGCCAGCTTCGGTCGTTGAGGTTTGACGTCCCGGATAAAAACGTTTCTCACTGGTCAGACTGGTAATCGGTTGCGAATGACGTTTTACGTCGAACACGGCCTGGGTCATCTGATAATTACTTTCAGTGGCCTGTTGTACCTTGGAAAAGTGAAAACTGTATTGCCCGACTGTTCGTGTATCACCCGGACTGATCGGTACCGTCTCAACCTGGGCTAACTGATTGCTCAAAGCAACACCCAGGGCAAATACCGCAACACCGATATGAGCAGTGAACATCCCAATCTGTGATTTACCCAGTTTATTGTTATTAAGCTTGGTATTCACTATGGCTTGCCCGGCGCTGTACAGAACCCAGAGTGCAAACACGATTGCAAGTAATGTCAGCCAGCTGATATCAGTCAGCGGGATTGCGATAATCAAACCCGTCACCACCGCTAATGCGAATGCAAGCAATAAGATCTTTGCAAGTTTAGTTGGCAGTTTGGATGTGCCTTTCCAATTCAGTCGCTGGCCCAAACCAATCGCAAGTAATAACGGCAAAGTCACATAAAGCATCACATGATCAAAATACGGCGGGCCTACCGAGATCTTGCCCCAACCCATGGCTTCCACCACCAGTGGGTATAAAGTACCTAGCATGACCAACAGCAACATGGCGATCAACAACAGGTTATTTAATAGCAAAAGTGCTTCACGCGAGAACAACTTGAAACCGGATGAGGCAAATCCGATCGGGGTTTTTAATGCGTAAAGACCTAATGCACCACCGACGAAAACGGCGAACATAGCCAAAATAAACATACCACGGGTTGGATCACTGGCAAAAGAATGCACCGAGATCAGAACCCCGGAACGCACCAGGAAACTTCCCAGCACACTAAAGGCAAACGCCATAACCGCCAGTAATAAGGTCCAATGTAAAAACAGACCGCGTTTTTCCGTAACCGCAAGGGAGTGAATTAATGCAGTTGCTGCGATCCAGGGCATTAAAGATGCATTCTCAACCGGATCCCAAAACCACCAACCACCCCAACCGAGTTCGTAGTACGCCCACCAGCTACCCAAGGTGATACCAATGGTTAGAAATATCCACGGAATAACAACCCAGGGACGGATCCAGCGTAACCATTGCTGTTGGGTTTGCCCAACCCACAACATGGCAACCACCAGTGAGAACGGTACGGAAAAACCCACATAACCCACATACAGTATCGGAGGATGTATGACCATCGCCGGATCTTGCAATACCGGATTCAGATCCATGCCATTGAGTGGCACTTCACTCACAGGTACGAACGGACTGGAGGTCAACAAGGTAAATAGAGAAAAACCGAGTAACAAAATACCCTGTACCGCCAAAGTACGGTCAACCACAAATGCCGGTAATTGCTTCAATCTGAATAAACTCAGCGCCCATAGTGACAAAACCGAGTTCCATAACAACAGTGAGCCTTCATGCGCTCCCCAGGCTGCGGTGATCTTATAAAATAAAGGTGAACGCAAATTGGAGTGTTGCACCACATAAGCGACCGAGAAATCACTACGCACCAATAAACTGACAAGAATAACGAAGGCACTGACCGTGAAAAACACCTGTAAGCAGGTCGCTCGTCGCAATGCCGGACGCCATTGTGAATTTTGCTCGGTAACCTGCGCGCCGAACACAACCATCAGTGCAGAAAACACTGTGGCTAGAATTAAACTGAAGGTTCCGAGTTGTGCGAGCATATCAAGGCTTTTTATCAGTACCCGACGAGTTGGATCTTTGTTCGAGCATCTTTTTGTTCATGGAGTCCTTGTCCAATTTGGGTGGCATGTAATTCTCATCGTGTTTGGCCAAAACCTTTTCGGCCTTAAGGCTTCCATCCGCTTGCAAACTGCCGATGGCGATTATGCCTTGACCTTCCCTGAACAGGTCCGGAAGAATGCCAGAATAACTGACCGGCACTTCTTTTTCATAATCGGTTAACACGAATGTCACATTTAGCGAATTTGCGGTGCGTAGTACGGATCCTTGTTTGACCATTCCGCCGAGATGATATTTTTTTGCCGGTGTGCTGTTTGTTGCATTATTTTGCGTATTGTTTTCACTTACCAGTAATTCCACGTGTAATTCACTCGGGGTTACGTAATACAATAGGTTCTGTTCAAAAGCGATCAGGATGATCGCCACTGCGACACCCACACCAGCCAGAGTGGCTAATATTGCAAAAAGTCTTTTTTGTCGTGGTTTCATGAAGATTTCTTTTTGGATTGACGGTGTAACCAGTATCTGACCAGACGCTGTTGTTTCTTGTGGTACTTCCTGGCTTCAAAATATAGATAAACTATACCAAGCAGACTGATCCCAAAGGATGACCATACATACAGGGCATAACCGCCCATGGCAAAAAATTCCTGCATTAGTGTGACCCCCCCTCAGGCATTAAAATTTCCCTGACCCATTTGGTGCGTCGATCACGTGATAATAATTCACCCCGGGTTCGCATCAGGACAACAGCGCCAAAGAACAGCATAAATGCAATGGTCATGACCAGTAATGGCCAACCCATATCCCAGGTAATCGAAGGTTTTCCAATCTTGCTAACCGTGGCGCCTTGATGCAATGTATTCCACCAATACACGGAGTAATGAATAATGGGCAAATTGACCACACCGATCAAGGCAAAAATGGCCGCCGCCTTATCGGCCTTGGCCTGTTCTGCAAAGGCCGAACGCAAGGCCATGTATGCGAGATAGATCAGCAATAACACTAACTCGGAGGTCATGCGTGCGTCCCATTCCCACCAGGTGCCCCACATGGGTTTACCCCAGAAGGAACCGGTTAGTAGGCACATTGCAGTAAACACCGCACCTACCGGCGCTATAGATGCCGCTACGGCATGCGCGGCACTGAAACGCCACACCAGTGCCACCAATGAGGCTCCGGCCATAAAGGCGTAAGCAAACATCGATAACCAGGCAGACGGTACATGCACATAAATGATACGGAATGCGTCACCCTGCTGGTAATCTGGCGGCGCCAAGACCAGACCACCATATAAGGCTATTAGCATGCCGATCATTGCAAGAACAAAAAACACCGATGCATAGCGATCCGCCCGTTCGTAGAGATGCGGAGGCGAAACCCATTGATGAAACCATTTTTTCATATCAAAATAAATTTATTACTAATCCAGATTTAAACGAATACCAGCGTGCGTAACCCAGGGCACAATACTTATACTCAACACACACAGTCCTGTCAGTAGCAATAAAAACCCGCTAACGCTATTGCCTACGACAGCTTCTTTGATCACCCGACTGCCAAAGATGAGCAAGGGCACAGCCAGTGGCAGCAATAATAAACTCATCAGTGCCGGTCGACGATCCGTTAAGGTCAAGGCACTTAAGCCCGCTCCCAAGGACCAAAATACAAACGAGCCGGCTATCAAACCAAGTGCACTGACCAGAATCGCTGACAGTGGCAATTGCAACATGCTAAAAGCTACTGGCAAAAATAACAGCAATGGCAATACACACAAGACCCAGCGAATGACAATTTTATGTAACAGCAATTGCAAAGGCGCTTGAGTATGCAACAACTGTTGTTCCAACACGCCTGACAAATAATCATCCCGCCACAAATGATCCAGGGCTAACAACAAAGACAACAAAAACGCACACCAGATGACGGCCGGTGCCATTTGTTGCAAGCGTTGTGCTTCCGGATCAACTCCCAGTGTGAACAACACGATCACCAGCACAAAAAACATCACAGGGAATAACCATTGCCCTTGCGAGCGACTGAAGTTACGCCATTCGAGTTGATACAAGGCTTTCAGATCATTCGGCATGATTTTCCAATACCAGATTATGCAAATTGGGCAAATTCATTGCCACACTATGACTTACTACGATCAATAGGCCATTATTCTGCACGTGATCAGACAACAGTTTTTGCAACCACGCTTGACCGCTCAGGTCTAAATGGCTTTGTGGTTCATCCAGAATCCACAAAGGTTTGTTTCTAGCCAGCAAACGCAATAAGCCCAGTCTTTGTTGTTGGCCTGCCGACAGTGTGGCGACTGATTGCCCAAGCTGCCGGGACAGACCAACATCCTCAAGTAATAATTCAATGTCACTACTGGCTGTTGCCCCGAGCAATGGAAACAACAGATCAATGGTTTCATGCACCGTCAGATGTGGTACCAAACTTGATCGGTGCGACACATAATGCATGTTGGCGCGATAATCATGACTGTGCGCGTCAACCGCGGTTTCTGTCCAATAAATTTCGCCTTCATCGGCCTGACTAAGGCCGGTCAATATGCGTAACAGACTGGTTTTACCCGCCCCGTTATCTCCTTGCACCCACAAGCATTCTCCCGATGACAGGGAAAAGCTCACACTGTCCAAGACACAATGGTGGTCCCGCCATTTACTCAGATTATTGGCGCTTAAGGTGATCAAATCGAAAAACTCGAAATCAAGTGATGGTGTCCGGATAATCTCACAGACATTTACATAGAAAAACAGGGCCTTACGACCCCGTTCAATCTGAATATTATAGCTTAATCAGGCTAATTCTGTCTTATATTATGTTTATTATTATTATCGCCTGGTGAGGAATTGAGCGACTATTTCCAACATCTCGTCGATCTCGTTTTTATTCACGATCAAGGGCGGCATCAGTCGCAAGGAATCGGGCTTACAGGCATTGATCAACAGTCCATTGGCAAAACACTGGTCCGAGATCTTGCCGGCAATATTGCTACCCACATCAAAGGCCAGCAATAAGCCTTCTCCACGAATATTGGAAATGCGGTAAATCTCGGAAAGCTCTTGCAGCATGGATTTTAAATACCGGCCCATGTGGGCGGCGTGTTCGGGAATATCCTTGTCCAACAATTCCTGCAGTACAGCCTTACCCACCGCCATGCCCAGGGGTTGACTGCTGTAGGTAGCGCCCTGGTCTCCCGCTTCAAATATATTCAAGAATTCTTTGGCCAGCAAAGCGGATAAAGGAAACCCACCGGCGATTCCTTTGGCCAGACTCATGATGTCGGGCTCAATCCCGTAGTGCTCGTAGGCAAACAGTTTGCCCGTACGCCCAAAGCCGGTTTGTACTTCGTCCAGGATCAACAATAAGCCTTGCTCGTCACACAGATTGCGTAGGCCCTGCATAAACTCTTGGGTGGCAACATTCACACCACCCTCGCCTTGTACTGGTTCAAGCATGATAGCCACGGTGTTTTCATTGACCAAGGATGCAACCGATTCCAGGTCGTTAAAAACCGCTTGCTTAAAGCCCTTGGTCTTGGGTTCGTACAGATCTTTCCATTTGGCTTTGCCAGTGGCTGCCATGGTAGTTAGAGTACGGCCATGAAATGCGTTGCTGGTGGTGATAATCTCATAGGCGCCATTTTTGTGCTTCTGACCGTACTTGCGAGCCAGCTTAATGGCGCCTTCATTGGCTTCGGCTCCAGACGACGCAAAAAACACACGATCCAGACAAGTGTTATCAACCAGCAGCTTGGTGTATTCCAACATGGGCAGGTTGTAATAGGACGGACTCGAATTGATCAATTGATCTGCCTGTTCGGTTATGGCATCAATAATAGCCATCGGCGAATGCCCCAAACAGGTCACTGCCCAGCCACCTACAAAGTCCAGATACTCATTGCCTGCTGTATCGGTCATTCGCATGCCCTTGCCCGATTGCATGACGGCATTGTGGCGTTTGGTTACGCTAAGCAATTGTGAATCGGCGATTTGAATGAGTTCTGAAAGTTGCATAAAAGTAATTCGTCCATCAAATTAAATTCTAAAAAATCATCGCGAATCATACGTTACTTTATTAGGGAAAGACACAGCGTGAGGTGTTTACAAATCCAGTTAATCCGGTTTATGTAAATTTCACAGTTATGACAACAACCCACAATCTCATTGCTTTGGCGATTTTCCCTCGATATTTAGTTACATTTGTAATTTAATTATTTGTTGCCATGCAGTAATTACTTCTGTACAGTCCAATCCATGACGTTTATCAGCGCAATCCGCCCAGCCGCTCCGGCACGCCCTCGACCAGCGCGTGCGCGTTTATTTATGCCGGGTAAATATAGTTGATAAAGATTTCATAACATATTTACATAACCCGGCTAAATGCCGGGTTTTTTTATAAGTATGCAAATCAAGATCATAAGCCGAAACCAAAGAAATACAGCTACTGAAACTATGGAAAAGCATTTTTTAAGCACCGAGAACTGGAGCCAGGATGATCTGCAAAAGATCCTGGATCTGGCGAGCGAATTAAAACAGAGTCCCTTGAATAAGGCGCTCGAAGGAAAGTCTATCGCAATGTTGTTTTTGAACTCTTCCTTGCGAACTCGCACCTCGTTTGAGATCGGCATGCAACAATTGGGCGGAATTGCTGTGGTATTGCAACCGGGTAAAGACGCCTGGGGCATCGAATTCAAACCCAATGTAATCATGGACGGCGACGCCGAAGAGCACATCATTGAAGTCGCCGGAGTTCTTTCTCGCTATTGTGACCTGATCGCGCTAAGAGCTTTCCCCAGTTTCACCGACTGGTCTGTAGACCGCCAAGACCTTCTGATCAATGCTTTGGCCCAGCATTCCAGTGTTCCGGTGATCAATATGGAAACCATAGTGCATCCTTGCCAAGAACTGGCGCTTATGCAAACACTGCAAGAAAAGCTCGGCTCGGTGCAGAACAAAAAGTTTGTGCTGACCTGGGCTTATCATCCCAAACCCTTGAATACCGCGGTCGCTAACTCGGCGCTACTGATTGCGAGCAAATTCGGCATGGATGTAACCCTGCTATACCCGGATCAGCATTACTTACTCGATTCACACTATCTCGATAAAGCCCAAGAGTTCACCAGCGCCCATGGAGGTAGTTTCACACTCAGTCACGATATCGAAAGCGCTTACGCTGATGCCGATGTGGTGTATGCCAAAAGTTGGGGCTCGCTGGATTTATATGGCGACGTCAAGACCGAACAGGCGCATCGTCAGCAATATAAGCATTTCACCGTCGATGAGAAAAAAATGGCTCTGACCAATAACGCCTATTTCAGTCATTGTTTGCCGCTACGGCGGAATATTCAAGCCACCGATGCGGTGATGGATGCTGACTATTGTTTAGCGATAGATGAAGCGGAAAATCGCTTGCATGTGCAAAAATCCTTAATGATAAATCTTTTAAATAATTAACATATCTTAATGAATAATATAGAAAATAATAAATTAGTACTCGCATTTTCCGGTGGTCTGGACACCTGCTATTGTCTTTGGCAATTGGTCAAGGATGGCTACGAGGTGCATACGGTTTTTGTGTCCACAGGCGGGATTGAGCAAAGCGAGATTGACGAGATCGAAAAACGCGCCCAACTACTCGGCTCTACTCGACACCACACCTTAAACGCCGAACAGGCCATTTGGGATGAATTCGTAATACCGCTGGTCTGGTCAGGCGCACGCATGTTGGGCGAATATCCCTTACTGTGCTCGGATCGCTACGTCATTGTGCGCTTGTGTCTGGAACTGTGTGATCAGTTGCAAACCAAGCGTTTTGCCCATGGTTGTACCGGTATGGGTAATGACCAAATGCGTTTTGACCTGACCGTGATGAGCCTGGGTGACTATGTCATTCATGCGCCTGTACGAGAATTACAAGAAAAGGTCGACAAGGTTCGTGATTTTGAATTGGAGTGTTTGAAAAATACGCCTGTCGATATCAGCGCTTCAAGTAAACGCTACTCCATCAATGAAAATCTGCTTGGCATAACCATTTCCGGTAGTGAGATCGATGAATTCAAAGCGCCCGCTGAAGACGCGTATGTGTGGTGTAAACCGCGTGCCCAATGGCCACTACAGTCTCTACAGGTTCAACTGACATTTCAAAACGGAATTGCAGTCGCGCTAAACGGACAAACCGTGAGTGGTCCGGAAATGATCCAGGAGTTGAATAAAAGCCTCGGCGCTTATGGTGTGGGAAGACACATTTACACCGGTGATGTTTCCTTGGGGCTTAAAGGTCGTATCGTTTTCGAATGCCCCGGTATTGATGCCCTGTTGATCGCACATAAAGCCTTGATGAATACCGTCAATACCAAATTGCAAAATCAGTTTCATGCCCAAATTGCAGCACGCTGGGCCGAGTTGGTTTACACCGGATATTTCTACGAACCTCACAAGCACGATCTTGAAGCGTATTTGAGTAACTCCCAATCCTACATCAACGGCACGGTCACTTTATCAACCGAGGGCGGATCCTTACTGGCCACAGACATCGAGAGTGAGCACATTTTGCAAGACCCGGAGGCCGTGTATGCCCAAAGTTGTACCTGGTCACCCTCTGAAGCGGTTGGTTTTATTAAACTCAGCGGGCAAAGCACCGTAATGGCGCAACGATTGCGACGACAAAAGGACAACACGCAATGAGCAATTCGCATCTCGCCAATATCATTGAATATACCCGTGCTCTGGTTGGCTACGACACTCAGAATCCACCACGCGACCTGCATGAGAATAGTGACATTTTCCTGTATTTGTCCAAAGTTCTGTCCGACTTCAGCATCCAGATCTTTGATTTGGGCAATGGCAGTGTGAGCTTTTACGCCACGCGTGGAAATCCGGACATACTGTTTAATGTGCATCTGGATACCGTACCCGCAGTCAATGAATGGACTCAATCGCCACATCAACTTGTTGAAATTCAAGACCGCGTCATCGGATTGGGCAGTTGCGATATCAAAGGTGCAGCCGCCTGTTTGATTGAACTTTCCAAACTCGATTCACGCGATCTGGCTTTCCTGTTTACCACCGATGAAGAAGGCGCCGATGGCATCTGCATCAGTGAATTCATTCAAGCGGGATTCAGTCAGGGCTATGCTCAAGCTGTGGTTGCCGAACCCACCAATTGCGAGGCCATTACCGAACATTGCGGTTTTTTGTCTGTAGCGATGGATTTCTCGGGTCTTGCCGGTCACTCCTCGAATGTTGAGGCCTTACGCCAAAGCGCCAATCACCACTTGGTGACTTGGGCGCAAGCCGCTTTGGATTATGTGAATCAGGAATATCAAAACAATAGCAACGCGCGCTTTAACATCGGGGTGCTGCAAGGCGGGATTAAAAGCAACATCAGTGCAGACCGTGCTTACTGCAAATGGAGTGCGCGTCTCGCGCCCGGTTCTGACATGCAACAGTTTTTATTAGACATCAAAGACTGTGCTCCTGTTGAAGCGAATATCGAGTGGCATCCTTCTTTCGCTGGACCCTCCTTGCCCAGTAAGGGTTACGATAATCTAGCCTCGCAGGCCTTTATTACACGGCATGCCCTCAAGACCGGTGAACCCGTTGGATTCTGGACCGAGGCCTCGCTGTTCAATGCGGGCGGATTGCCTGCAATCGTGCTTGGACCCGGCGACATCAAACAGGCTCACAGTGCCGATGAATTTGTATTAAAAACCCAGTTACAGACTGCCTTCGAACTTTACGAAAAAATTTCCCGACCGTGAAAGTAATTATTTCCGCCTAAGCATTGAATAATTACCCGAGAATAACATGCAACATACCCGACAACTAATTCGAGAAGTACTAAGCCAGTTAAGCTCCAGTCATGAAGCGCAATACTATCTCGAGCAATACAACGTTAATGATGAAATGCGTTTTGCCGTGATCAAAGTAGGCGGCGGCATAATCCATGAGCGCCTGGATGACTTATGTGCTGCCCTTTCTGTGTTGCGCCACTTGGGCCTGCATCCTATATTGATCCATGGTGCCGGACCACAGCTGGATCAGGCCATTAATGCGGCCGGCATCTCTTCAAATAAAGTGGATGGATTCCGGGTTACCAGTGAAGCGGTGATGGAAGTCGTCCGCCCGACTATTTACAAAGTGAATCGTGATCTGGTCAATACCCTGGAAAAACATCAGGTGCGCGCAGTTGGCATGCAGCACGGTGTGTTCACCTGTGACTATGACGACAAGGAACGCTACGGCCTGGTTGGCAAGATCAAACACATTAATCTGGACAGCATTCGCGACGCCATTGAAGCCGACCTGCTGCCGGTGATCTCCAGCCTGGGCGAAACCTCATCCGGACAAGTTGTGAACATCAACGCCGACGTAGCCGCACGCGAACTGGTCTGGGCAATCTCGCCCAGTAAAATAATTTTTATCACACCCACAGGTGGCCTATTGGATGAAGACAATAAACTCATCTCAGCAATTAGTTTGAAAAATGATTATGCCAACTTGATGCAGGCCGACTGGGTGCATTCTGGGATGCGCCTTAAACTGGAACAAATACACGACTTGCTCAAACCCCTACCCGCAAACGCATCTGTGTCGATAACCTCGGTAGACCATCTGGTGCGTGAGCTATTCACGCATCGCGGCGCTGGAACCTTGATCAATCAGGGCGAAAATATTCAAGTTCTTACCCAGCTGAACAAACAGCAAGAAAGCGAACTCACAAGCTTGATCGAATCGGCGTTTGCGCGTAGCTTAAAAGACGATTATTTCAAGCAACACGAGATTCATAAAGTACTGATCTCCGAGTCTGGAGGTGCTGCCGCTGTGGTGGTTACCGGCTTTAATGGAGTGCCCTATCTCGACAAATTCGCGGTCACCCCCGAAGCGCGTGGCAAGGGTTATGCAGCGGCATTGTGGCGTGCATTAAAAAAAGAATGTCCGCAATTGTATTGGCGCTCGCGTAAAAGCAATGCCTTTACTCCCTGGTATTATCACAAGTCGGATTTCAGTATGAAAAACCAACAATGGGTGAGTTTTAGTTACGGGGTAAAGGATTTCGATTATTTGCACGATTGCGTAAACGATGCCTTTCAACGTTGTTCTGCCTGGAAAGACTCCATGCAAGTAGTGCGCACATGAGTAGTCATAAACAGTACAAGGTTGCGATCATCGGCGCACGAGGTTATGTGGGCAATGAGTTGATCAAACTGCTTGACCAACACCCGTATTGTAATTTGCTGGCCGTCAGTTCCCGTACTGCGGGTGGGAAAAAGGTTCAGGCACAGATTCCTTCGTTTTCAGACCCAAATTTAACTTTTACCGCGCTTAATCCTGCCGAGGTTGGCGAATTACAGGCGGATGTGGTGTTCCTGGCTTTACCTAATAATGTTTCACATACCTATGTGGAAGAAATTCGTAAACACTCGGCAAGCGCAGTCATTGTCGACTTGTCATTTGATCATCGCATGCAATGCAGTCAAATAGCTGAAAGCCTGTCAGATACCAGCTGGTCGTACGGTTTAAGTGAACTCAATACTCTGCAACTCCAGCAATCAAGGTCGATCGCAAATCCGGGGTGTTATGCAAGCGCCGCACAATTGGCTCTCTATCCCTTGCGTGATCACTTGTGCGGTAAACCCAGTGTGTTCGGTGTTTCCGGCTACAGTGGTGCTGGCAGCACACCAAGTGACAAGAACGACCCGAACAAACTTAAAGACAATCTAGTACCTTATGCACTTGCCGGACATCTGCACGAACAGGAGATCTCCAAACACCTTGGTCGGGCGGTAAATTTCATGCCACACGTTGCTCCCCATTTTCAAGGCTTAAGTGTGACGGTTAGCGCAGAACTTAGCAGCAAGATCAGTTCATCTGATCTGCTCGATCTATACACCCAAACCTACCAAGGCCATGAGCTGATCAAGGTGCAAAAAGAAATACCGTTCCTTCAGGACATTGCCAAAAAGCCTGGTGCAATCATTGGCGGGTTTGCCATTGATGAACGGGATGGAAAGAATGTCCGATTAGTGTGTGTCTTGGATAACTTGCTCAAAGGCGCTGCCATACAAGCGCTGCAAAACATGAACCTGGCACTGGGACTTGCGCCTTTACTCACCGTTAACACGAGCGATTAAAGCGAAACTTGGAAGCTAAAAGGATACTAAATAACTCAATCTGAATTAATTAAGCATGAACAATAAATCAAGCAAAATAATACGAAATGCGCCACTTTGGAAAAAATCCACAACTTGCACCCTTCCCAGTGAAGCCTTGATGGAGTTTTTATCTGGTCAAGATGTGATTTTGGATCGCGCTTTAATGCAATATGACATTCAAGCCAGCCAAGCCCACATTAACGGTCTGCTGACTATTGGCGTTTTGAGTCAAATCGAATATCAACAATTGCATCAGGCCTTAAGCCAACTCTTGATAGATTTCGAGAATGGCGAATTTGTCCTTGATCAGCGTTTTGAAGACTCACATTCGGCCATCGAGTGGTACCTCTCCGAAGTATTGGGTGAATTGAGTGGCAAAGTGCATACGGGTCGCAGCCGCAACGATCAGGTCATGGTGGCGATTAGATTGTATATGCGAGATCGTCTGGAAATTCTTGCGCATAACTGTCACGCGATTGCATTGAGTTGTTTGCACAAAGCAACCGAGTTTGAGTTCTTGCCTTTGCCGGGCTACACCCATTTACAACGCGCCATGCCCTCATCGGTTGGTTTATGGATGGCCGGATTTGCCGAAGCATTTATCGAAAATCTTGAACTCACATTATCCACGCTTAACTGGATAAACGCTTCGCCACTGGGCACCGCGTCGGGATTCGGGATCAACCTGCCTTTGCCTCGAGACCAAGTGGCGCAAGAACTCGGCTTTGAGCGTTTACAAATTAACCCGCAAAATGTGCAAAACTCACGCGGCAAGTACGAATTACAGGTTTTGCAAGCAATGTCGATGTGTACTCTGGATCTCAGACGCCTGGCCTGGGATCTGAGTTTATACACATCACAAGAATTTGATTTTGTGCATTTACCGGAGGAATACACCACCGGCTCATCGATCATGCCAAACAAAAAAAATCCGGACAGTGTTGAGCTCCTACGTGCAGTACATGCAAGCGTGCAAGCAGCCAGCACAGAACTACAGGGGATTTTGTCACTGCCATCAAGTTATCATCGTGACCTGCAGTTCACCAAAGCACCTTTAATGCGCGCGTTGGAAACCGGTTTACAAGCCTTAGGCCTACTGCCCGAACTGATCAAGTCTATGCAATTCAATTCCGAAAAAATGCAACAGGCCATCAGCTCTGAAATGTACGCGACTGATCAGGCCGTCGATGCGGTTAAACAAGGCAGAGCCTTTCGTGACGTGTATCAAGACATAATGCAAGAAAGTGACGCCATGCAATCTGCTGATATCACCAATACATTGGCGCACAGAAACTCACCGGGTGCAAACGGCAATTTGATGCTTGAAGAAATGCGTCAACGCCTTGCATCACTAATGGAACAACTCAAATGACCCTTTCCGAAAAACCCTTTAGCAAAGCGCATAAGCTTAAAGACGTTTGCTATGAAATCCGGGGTCCAGTATTACAAACCGCTAACCGTCTGGAAGCGTCCGGACAGCGTGTGCACAAGTTTAATATTGGCAACCCGGCACATTTCGGTTTCGAGGCGCCTGAAGAGATTATCCAGGACGTAGTGCGTAATTTGCAAAATGCCCAAGGCTATACCGACTCCAAAGGCATATTTTCAGCCCGCAAAGCCATTATGCAACGCTGCCAACTCGATGGACTTCTGGATACCGAGATTGAAGATATTTACATGGGTAATGGCGTCAGTGAACTGATCGGCATTGTTACCCTGGCCTTGCTTAACCAGGGCGATGAAGTATTGATCCCGACTCCGGATTATCCGCTATGGACAGCTGCAACGTCTTTGGCCGGAGGGAAACCCGTACACTACAAATGCGATGAAACCAAGGACTGGCAGCCGGATATAAGCGACATCGAAAGCAAGATAACAGTAAAAACCAAAGCGATTGTCGTTATCAACCCCAACAATCCAACGGGTGCGGTATATTCCAAAGAGGTATTACAAAAGATTGCCACCCTGGCTGAAAAACACCGTCTGGTGGTTTTTGCCGACGAGATCTATGACCGCATTCTTTATCATGATGCCATACATACGCCCATGGCGAGCCTGGTGGAGCACACTTTATGTGTGAGCTTTAACGGTTTATCCAAAGCCTATCGTTTAGCCGGTTTTCGTTCTGGCTGGATGGTGCTGTCCGGCGACAAATTGCATGCGGCGGACTATATCGAAGGCCTGGATATGATGGTTTCCATGCGTTTGTGCGCCAATGCGCCAGGCCAATACGCGGTACAAACCTCACTGGGGGGTTATCAAAGTATCAATGACCTGGTCTTGCCTCAAGGACGCTTGTACGAGCAAATTGAGTACGCCTATAAGCGAGTAATCGCTATCGAAGGTCTAAGTTGTGTGCAGCCAAAAGGGGCAATCTACTTATTCCCCAAGCTCGACTCCGAGCGTTATCCGATCAAGGATGATGAAAAGTTCGTATTGGAGTTTTTGAATCAGCAGCATTGTTTGCTGGTACAAGGAACCGGCTTTAATTTATCGAGTAATGATCACTTTCGAGTGGTCACCCTGGGCCATCTGGAGCAACTGGACATACTGTTCAATCGACTGGAAGAATTTTTGCATAAAAATTTTTAATCAATCCTGCTAAAAGTTTTATATATTAAATTATTAATATATAAGAGAAATTTCACTTTTGATAGCTACTTTCGCTACAATGCCGCCCCTGTCTTAAATTTGTTTGAATAATGCAAACAATTGTTTGAATAACATTACACGCGCGGTGATCCATGTCTGAAAAAATAATCTACACCTTTACTGATGAAGCTCCGGCTTTAGCTACTTATTCTTTTTTACCGATTATCCAGGCTTTTACCAAAGCGGCTGGTGTTGAAGTGGAAACCCGTGACATTTCATTGGCCGGTCGGGTTCTGGCTGTGTTTCCTGAATTGCTGACTGAAGAACAGCGAATTAATGATGACTTGGCAGAACTGGGCGCTCTGGTTAAAAACCCCGATGCAAATATCATTAAACTACCCAATATCAGTGCTTCGATCCCTCAACTCAGTGCCACCATCAAAGAACTGCAAGATAAAGGCTATGCCTTACCGGATTACCCAATCGTTGCAGACAATGAAAAAGAAGCCGAGATCAAGGCTCGGTATGACAAGGTTAAAGGCAGTGCCGTTAACCCGGTATTACGCGAAGGAAATTCTGACCGTCGTGCACCTGCTGCGGTAAAGCAATACGCCAAAACCAATCCGCACTCCATGGGAGCCTGGTCACCTGATTCTAAAACACATGTTGCCTCAATGAGCACGGGAGATTTTTTCCATTCTGAAAAATCTGTCACGGTCGAGAAAGCAACAACCGTCAGTATTCAACACCATGCAGAAAATGGCGAGGTCACTGTTCTTAAGGAAAGCGTCCCTTTATTGGCAAATGAAGTCATTGATGCCAGCACCATGAGCCAGAAAGCCTTGATCAGTTTTTATAAAGAACAGTTTTTTGATGCCAAACAAAAAGACGTGTTGTTTTCCTTGCACATGAAAGCCACCATGATGAAGGTTTCAGACCCGATCATTTTTGGACACTGTGTACGAACCTATTTTCGCAATGTTCGCGAGAATCATATTGACCTGATCAATGAATACGAAATTACCGGTGATAATGGTCTCGACAGCCTTTACAGCAAACTTGATCAATTTGATACCGATACACGTTTTGCGATCCGCCAGGAAATTGCCGAAGCAATGCGTATTGGTCCGGACCTTGCCATGGTTGACTCCGACAAAGGCATTACCAACTTGCACATTACCAGTGATGTCATTATTGATGCTTCAATGCCAGCCATGATCCGTTCTTCGGGAAAAATGTGGAACAAAGATGGTGAATTGCAAGACACCAAAGCCGTAATACCCGACAGCAGTTATGCCGGCGTTTATCAAGCCGTTATTGAAGATTGCAAAGCGCATGGCGCTTACGATCCCAGCACCATGGGTAGTGTGCCCAATGTCGGATTAATGGCACAAAAAGCGGAAGAGTATGGCTCACACGATAAAACCTTTGAAATGTCCGCAGCCGGCAGTGTGAAAGTCGTGGATAGTGACGGCAATGTACTCATCGAACATCAAGTCGACACCGGCGATCTGTGGCGCATGTGTCAGACCAAGGATCTGCCTATCCAGAATTGGGTCAAGCTGGCTGTATCGCGCGCCAGAGCCAGTAAAACGCCAGCGGTTTTCTGGCTGGATAAAGATCGCGCGCACGATGCCGAACTGATCAAAAAAGTGAATAAGTATTTACCTGAGCACGATACTACTGGTTTGGATATTCAGATCATGTCACCGGTTGAAGCCACCAAGCATTCTGTCACACGCATTCGTCAAGGCCTGGATACCATATCAGTCACTGGTAATGTACTCAGGGATTACCTGACTGACCTGTTCCCTATACTGGAGCTTGGCACCAGTGCAAAAATGTTGTCCATTGTGCCTTTGATGAACGGTGGCGGATTATTTGAAACCGGAGCCGGCGGATCAGCACCAAAACACGTACAACAGTTCATGCAAGAAGGACACCTGCGCTGGAATTCATTGGGAGAATTCCTGGCACTGGCCGCATCTTTGGAACATTTGGGTGAGACTTTCGACAATAACAACGCAAAAATATTATCCGCTGCACTCGACAAGGCAACGGCTAAACATCTTCAAAAAGACAAATCACCTTCACGTAAAGTGCATGAGATTGATAATCGCGGTAGTCATTTTTATCTGGCGCTGTATTGGGCCCAGGCCATGACCGAACAAACGGATAATCCGGAATTAGCCAAAGCCTTTAAGCCAGTCGCCGACTATCTATTGACTAATAAGACGCGAATTAATGCCGAGCTTGATGTTGCGCAAGGCAAAGCAATGGATATTGGCGGATATTATTTTGCCGATCCCGACAAAGCAGAAGCGGCAATGCGCCCAAGCGAGATATTGAACAAGGCCTTGGATCTTATTTGAATTTATGAATTGAAATTCAGAATTTAAAGCACTACTGTGCGCTGACCGTTTTGTACCACACGCTGGGTTGTGTGTAAGCGCACTGCCTCACACAGGGCTGACGATTCAATGTCGTGCCCCATGTGGATCATTTGATCAATACTGACCTCATGATCTATCGGCTTGACCTCCTGAACGATTATAGGACCTTCGTCCAGATCTTTTGTCACATAATGCGCGGTTGCCCCGATCACTTTAACGCCACGCGCATAGGCACGATCATAAGGCCGTGCACCTTTGAAACTGGGTAAAAATGAATGGTGAATATTGATTGCATGGTTCTGAAGCTGCCCACACATGTCGTCCGACAGAATTTGCATATAGCGCGCCAATACCAGTAGATCCACTTTCTCGGTTTGCATGATCTCGAGTATTTGTTGTTCTTGCTCAAGCTTTGTTTCCGGGCTAACGGGTAGATGGTGATACGGTACTTTGTACCACTCGGCCAAGTCGCGGCATGTTTCGTGGTTCGAGACTACTCCAACCACGTCAATCGGCAACACTCCGGAGCGCCATTTATTCAGTAAAGCATTTAGACAATGGTCAAATTTACTCACCGCGATCAACACACGCATCGGACTGGATACTCGACGTAAACGATATTCTATCAACCAGCTATGAGCCAGACTTTTGATGTGTTGTTCGAACTCACTGATCTCACACGCCAAGTCTCTGTCATCAAACACAAAGCGCAGAAAAAACCGTTGCGAAACAGGATCACTGTAATTGGAAACTTCTGTGATGAATGCACTGTGTTTGTAGAACACGTCGGAAACCACAGCCACCACGCCCAGTCGATCCGGGCAATGCATGGTAAATATGTAACTATTGGGTTGAGTCATGTGCAGTGATGTTGTGAAATTTTTTTAACCTGGTCTTCAATGGTGCCCGGGGCCGGACTCGAACCGGCACGGTGTTGCCACCGAGGGATTTTAAGTCCCTTGCGTCTACCAATTTCGCCACCCGGGCAATATGAGGTGGTCTTTGTATATCTGATCTGATCTCAAATTCTTCTATCGCAAGTCCCTTGCGGCCGTTTCCGACTCCCTGTCTCTCACGGCATTAGAACATCCTGTACGTCCGCCGTTTCCGACTCCCTGTCTCTCACGGCATTAGTACATCCTGTACGTCATCTACCAATTTCGCCACCCGGGCAATATGAGGTGGTCTTTTCTATTAACACCTTTTTCGACCCAAATCGAAAATGGAGGCTGAGGTCGGAATCGAACCGGCGTTGACGGATTTGCAATCCGCTGCATAACCACTCTGCCACTCAGCCATGTACTTTTGTATAACTTATTATTTATCAATAAGTTATAAGAAATTCTTAATTAAAAACTTATTGTTTGTTCATTAATCATATCAGACAATAAAAACCCCGGACTTACCTGAATAAGACCGGGGCCAGAATCTGGAGCGGGAAACGAGATTCGAACTCGCGACCCCAACCTTGGCAAGGTTGTGCTCTACCAGCTGAGCTATTCCCGCAAATGAGCCGCACATTGTAGTCGCAAAGCCCATTAAGTCAAGCAGTTAAAGCATCTGTTTTGTCGATTTAGATTTATTGACTATGAAATGCGCATTTTTCAAATATGAACAGCTTATTCTGCAGCATATACATGCATTCTTGCAGTTCTAGCGTCAAGTGTGATAACAAAGTGTTTCAATACATCATAGCCTAATATACCAATTGTACTTACGCCTTTTGATAATCGAGTTCCCAATTCGGCCCGACTTGCTTGTGAAGATATATTTGTGGGTCGATCTTGAGCAGGCACTGTGACAATTACATTCTCAAGCGTATATGGCCCTAACTTCAATTTAGGTAAAACCAGTATTTCATTCTCTATGGTTTCAACTATCCCGGAAGTTTCACCACTTGCCTTCGAATATTTTTCTATCCAGCCACGGCGCGCTGCGAATTTTCTTTCCAAGTAGAGGCCACTGGATGACCCAGTGTCAAACAAAAGGTCAAGATTTTCACCATCTTCCAAGTTTGCCGTGATAACAAGTGATCTTTTGTTATTACCATGTTGCATTTCTACATTTGCAACTTGTTTCATATCAACACTGTCCCGAGTGATCATTTTGAATCTGCTATTTGGATAATCTATTTGAAAAATCATATCTTTAAAAAACGGCAAGCCAATTATCATTTGATAAGCATCTCCTGAATTGATTGGCACTACATTTTTTAATGGAAAATTTACGTCATATAATGACACATCTATTTCCTTGATGAGCTTGGTACGCTTTTCACCAAAAATACCCTGCAATATAATTTTCCTGCCCTTTTTATAGTTAATTTTATTCTTTTCAAGGAAATCAATATCAATACCAACAATACTCGCTCCAGTGTCTAGCATGGCTTTTGTCGGAATACCTGCAATTTCAACATCGATTAGCATGAGTCCATTGTAAATTTCGAATTCTAGCCAGTCAGTACTACCAGCGTATACATTGCTTGTTGCAAGTAATAATATGGTTATTATCAATTTTTTAAGTGCCATATGGAATGTCCCTATTTATTGTTAGATTAACATCAAGTTAAAATTATTATAGCTTACAATAGAAATTTCGATGCCAATAGAAAATTCACTATGAAAACCTTAAATTCCTACTCAGGCAGCTGCTTATGTGGAAACATACAATATGAAGTCGATGCCATTGAGCCGCGTATGGCGCATTGCCACTGCAATATGTGTCGTAAATTCCACGGTGCCGCGTTTGCCTCCTTTGGTGAAGCTAAGCCCGAGAATTTCAGATGGACTCAGGGAGAAGAAGATCTTGCAGAATATGTAGGTACGAATAACTCAATACGACGTTTTTGTAAAACCTGTGGGTCGAGCATGACGTTTCAACCATCATATGATAACGACGGTTTGATCGAGTTTACCTTGGGCACACTTGATTCACCGATTAACGAACGACCCGACGCTCATATTTTTACCGGCTATAAAGCAAACTGGTTTGATATTGAAGGTCATTTGCCACAGCATGCCGAAGGCCGCCAATGATATTTTTCAATCTTGCTGGCGCGGGAATGTTAATAACGGCTCTTCTGGTATTGATTGGCTTAATGCAACTTCCAGAACGTCTGGAAACGTCACAGGAATTCAGCATCCTATTTGCCTGTTTGTTTCTACTGGATCTGATTTACCGTTTCAGTTTGGTTAAAAAAGAAATTTCAAATCGAAAACAAATTGTTCAAGCTACTTATCCTGAAAAAGAGCAAGCTCAAACTAAAGGTCTAATCACTAAATTGCCGACCCACTTTGGAGCATTACTCTCTTATAGCGGTGGGCATATCCTGTTTTTGCCGGTTTGGGTATGGGGCATCTTTGGCATCTTGGGCATGTTACTCTTGAGCTGAAATATAAATTTTAGGAATTTGATATTACTTTGAGGAAGCGCTCATGCAAGGTTCATGTTTTTGCGGTGAAGTCAGTTTCGAAATAAAACTGAATAAAATTGAGGCCTATCATTGCCATTGTTCGATTTGTCGAAAAGTCACCGGTTCGAAATTTAATACCGCGTTTACCCTGGATGCTGATAGCTTTGTCTGGACCGGCAAAACGGATGGCATTAAACGATTTCAAAAAAATGGTCAGGGTTTTAGTAATTATTTTTGTTCAAGCTGCGTCTGTACAGTTCCCAACCGGTATAAAGACAAATATTTCTGGGTGCCTGCCGGCTTAATGGCTGATGACTCTAGCATAGAACTTGTTCGTCACATTTTTGTCGAATCCAGAGCAACTTGGGATGAAATTATTGACGACTTGCCACAATACGAGGGTTACCCCTAGTGGACCACACCATAAAAAACTTACTGATTTCTGGAATCATCATACTCGGGATCATAATTTTCGGCATTGTAGCCAAAACCTTCGAAGCGCACGGGATCCAGAAAGAGGCCCGAAATACCGGTGTAATTATCGATCTAGCCAATGCCAATGTGCAGGAATATCTGAATAATAAGCAGTACAGGATTGTAACCAGTTGCGGCATGTTCATAACCGACGTTCCAGAATTATCCGAACACAATATTACATTGGAGAAATTTCACTCCTGTATGCATCCCAAAGTCGAGTTACGTTGTTACGGAGACTGGGTAGATGCCGGCATTCCTGAAAACCATGTGTCACGTCTCAAATTGCAAAATACCGATCCACGTGCAAGCCGTTTATATGCAAAAATATTCAACATGCAAATGATGGCTGAAATCAAAAATGACAATGATCTAACAAAATGTTTTAAAGTTGATAACTACAACTCTGACGGTTAAGTTACACCCTAGTCTATTTATGAAAGTTGTATGGCGCATATTAAGATTTTTCCTGGGGGCCAGCTTGCTCCTTGCCGGCAGCATGATGTATTGGCATGTTTTGAATGACAGTGTTTCAGGGTATTCTGCCGCGGTTAAATATCAGGATCAGGAATTGATCGGCACCGGGATCATTACCGGACTGGGTTTTTTGCTAATGCTCAGTGCGTTTTTTTCCAAACCATCTGACGATGAAGAGCCAAAAGACTAAAGCGTGTTCTCAAACAGGCGGGAAAGTGCCACTTTTTAGCTCTTGTAATGTTTGCTCAATCTCTTCCCGCGTATTCATTACAAATGGCCCCCAACGTACCATAGGTTCATTAAGCGCTTCACCAGCCGCCAGTAAAATTCGAGCAGAATCATCTGTAGTCAGATCCAGTTGAGTCCCGTGCGACAGCACCGCCATTTGCGGTGCTTTTAGGACTTCATGCGAGCTTTGCTTAACGACCTGCAGCTGACCTTCAAACACATACAGCAAAACACTTAAATTATCACTCAGGGGTATTGTCAGCGTAGAGTTGATCTCAATTTCAACCAGCATGGGCTTGCGACTGATCTTGCTGACCGGTCCGGTATGACCGAATAAGTCACCGCACACCAGGCGAAACTTGTTCCCATCGATCTCGAACTCGGGAATTTGATCTGCGCGGTACTCCTGATAATCCGGTGGGTTCATTTTCTCTGTTGCTGATAAATTGACCCACAACTGGAAACCAGATAACTCCCCTGCTTCCAATTCAGGCATTTCTTCGTGCATTATTCCGCGTCCGGCACTCATCCATTGCACATCACCTGCTTTAATCACGCCACTACGCCCCGTAGAGTCCTTATGACGCATTTTGCCTTTTAGCATGTAAGTAATGGTTTCTATACCACGATGTGGGTGTAGGGGAAAACCCGCCACATAATCGTCTGGATCATTCGAACCAAAATGATCAAACAATAAAAATGGATCAACGGCTTGAAACCCCGGAACCGGAAAAAAACGTTTGAGCTTAACCCCCGCGCCATCGGTAGCCTCTACCGGAATTCGAATCTGTTGAATACTTCGCTGCATAATTGTCATTAATACCGTTACATGTGCAACTTGTGCGGCGCACAAATCGTTGAGTATTCGATTATAATATCGTCCCAAACACGATTCTTCCACCGCGATATCTGAACAAAGGCCTGATCATGATCTCTCGAACCAATATCGGCGGCTTGCAAGTTGCCAATTCGCTTAAAAAACTCATTCATGCAGAAATCTTGCCGGGCCTGGACATCAGTCCGGGACGTTTTTGGGATGAATTTGAACAATTGATCATTGAATTTGCGCCTAAAAATGCTTCCTTGCTGGTAAAGCGTGATGAGTTACAACAAAAGATAGATGCCTGGCATCAACAACGCGCGGCTCAGGCACACGATCCGGTAGCGTACAAAGCGTATTTACAAGAGATTGGGTACTTGCTGCCGGAGGGCGAGGATTTTATGATCAATACACAAAATATTGATTCTGAAATTGCTACGCAAGCTGGACCACAACTCGTGGTACCGGTGAAAAATGCCCGTTTTGCCCTAAACGCCGCGAATGCTCGCTGGGGCAGTTTATACGATGCCTTATATGGCACTGATGTGATCCCTGAAACTAACGGCGCGGAACGCGCAGGTAGTTACAACAAAGTACGCGGTGATAAAGTGATTGCCTTTGCCCGTCGCCACCTCGATGTGGTTGCACCATTGCTTGAAGGATCACATGCACAAGTCAGTCGCTATACGGTACAAGATGTCAATCCAACCAAGGATTTCGAGCTCGAGATCTACATGAGCAATGGCAAAACCACCAGTTTGCGACACCCGGAAAGATTTATTGCCTATCGAGGAGATCGTATTCAGCCAGAGGCAATTTTATTAAAGAATAACGCTTTGCATGTGGAGATACAGATAGACAAGAACCATCCAATCGGAAGTGAAGACCCGGCCGGAATTAAAGATGTCTTGGTCGAAGCGGCCGTAACTACCATCATGGACTGCGAAGATTCGGTGGCAGCTGTAGACGCCGAAGACAAAGTCGAGGTCTACAGTAACTGGTTAGGCCTGATGCGTGGCAACCTGGAGTCAAGTTTTGACAAAAATGGCAAAACCATTACCCGCCAAATGAATCCTGACCGTACCTACACCGCCAAAGACAGTTTTTCATTAAGTTTACCTGGCCGCAGTTTATTGTTTGTGCGGAATGTGGGTCATTTAATGACAAATAATGCGATTTTATTTGGCGATGATCAAGAAATTCCGGAAGGCATTCTGGATGCCATGATCACGACAACGGCAGCCTTACATGATCTCAATTCCTTGTCGTCTGACAAAGATGTTTTGCACAATTCCCGGCGCGGTTCAATTTATATCGTGAAACCAAAAATGCATGGACCCGATGAGGTCCGGTTTACTTGCGACCTGTTTTCCCGTATTGAACAAATACTAAACCTGAAACCCAATACCATAAAAGTCGGCATCATGGATGAAGAACGTCGCACCACGGTCAATCTCAAAGAGTGCATCCGCATCGCCAAAGATCGTCTGGCCTTTATCAATACCGGCTTTCTGGATCGTACTGGCGACGAGATACACACCAGCATGCATGCTGGGCCGTTTGTGCCCAAAACCGCCATGAAGAATGAAGAATGGATAAAAGCCTATGAAGACTGGAATGTCGATGTTGGACTGAAATGCGGCCTGCCCGGCAAGGCACAGATCGGCAAAGGCATGTGGGCCATGCCGGATGAAATGGCCGCCATGTTAAAACAGAAAATTGCACACCCGAAGTCAGGCGCAAACACGGCTTGGGTGCCATCACCCAATGGCGCGACCTTGCACAGTCTGCACTACCATGCTGTTAATGTATTTGCACAGCAAGAGCAGTTAAAACTGCGCGAGCATGCCAAGCTGGATGACATTTTGACCATTCCTTTGCTGCAAGATCCAAGCAGCCTAAGCGCAGATGAAATTCAAGCTGAACTGGATAATAACGCCCAGGGAATTCTTGGATACGTAGTGCGCTGGGTTGATCAGGGCGTAGGTTGCTCAAAAGTTCCAAATATAAAAGATGTTGGCCTGATGGAAGACCGTGCCACCTTGCGCATCTCCAGTCAGCACATGGCAAACTGGTTACTGCATGACATTGTCAGCAAGCAACAGATATTACAAACCATGCAACGCATGGCAGCCGTGGTGGACAAACAAAACGCCGGAGACCCATTGTATAAAAATATGTCACCTGACTTTGACGGACACGCGTTCAAGGCGGCCTGCGACCTGGTGTTTGAGGGCGTTGCACAACCGAATGGTTATACAGAGCCCCTGCTCCATAAACACCGTTTAAAGTTAAAGAATGCCTGATTGCTGATATCGATCTCTTGCGCACCAATACAAGCATAATTTTTACCAAAGCGTGAATGCCACAGGCATCCTGCATTTGGCTATAATACGCGTTCTTTAATTCACACCATGCAAGCCTATGTCTTCATTACCTCCATATCACTGGCAAGACCCGTTAAATTTTGATGAACAATTGAGCGAAGACGAGCGCATCGTTATGGAAAGCGCGCGTAACTATTGTCAAGAAAAATTGATGCCACGTGTCCTGGATGCCAACCGTAATGAACATTTTGATCGCGCGATCATGTCGGAAATGGGTGAGCTCGGATTGTTAGGGACTACCATTGAAGGATATGGCTGTGCGGGGCTGAATTATGTCAGTTACGGGCTGATAGCGCGTGAAGTAGAACGCGTGGATTCTGGCTATCGTTCTGCCATGAGTGTGCAATCTTCTCTTGTTATGTACCCGATCTATGCCTATGGCACGGACACTCAAAAAGAAAAATATTTGCCCAAACTTGCCAGCGGCGAATGGGTTGGCTGTTTTGGACTCACTGAACCGGATGCCGGCTCTGACCCTGCTTCAATGAAAACCCGGGCAAAAAGCGTTGACGGCGGTTACCGCCTGAATGGCGCTAAAATGTGGATAACCAATTCCCCAATTGCCGATGTATTTGTGGTCTGGGCCAAATGTGATGATGAGGCTATTCGCGGATTTATTCTCGAAAAAAGCATGCAAGGTCTGACGGCTCCAAAAATTGAAGGAAAATTCTCTTTACGTGCGTCTATAACCGGCGAAATTGTAATGGACAATGTATTTGTTCCTGAGGAACAGTTATTACCAAAAGTACAAGGCCTCAAAGGTCCGTTTGGTTGTTTAAACAATGCCCGTTACGGTATTGCCTGGGGCGCCTTAGGTGCGGCAGAGTTTTGTTGGCACGCAGCACGCAACTACACCATGGAACGCATACAATTTGGTAAACCTCTCGCCGCAACCCAGTTGATCCAGAAAAAACTGGCCGATATGCAAACCGAGATCACCCTCGCACTGCACACCGTACTACAAGCCGGACGCATGAAAGATGCAGGCAAATTACACCCAACCGCCATTTCACTCATCAAGCGCAATAGCTGCGGAAAGGCTTTGGATATCGCGCGTACTGCACGCGACATGCATGGTGGAAATGGCATAATGGATGAGTATCATGTGATCCGTCATAGCATGAATCTCGAAACCGTGAACACCTATGAAGGTACGCATGATGTGCATGCATTAATTCTTGGTCGTGGTCAAACCGGACTGCAAGCTTTTAGTTAAATCACAGGCAGATTTGAGTAATATTGCATTGCCACAAATTTAACCGTGATACTACGTAGTTTTACGTAGGACAAGTCATACACCCGAATCACCAAATTCTGTTTCAAAACGCGGTAGAATGCTCATATTCAAACTATAAATTTTGCTGTTTCATAGGCACAACGGAGATAATAATCTCGGGAGTTTGATGTATGGGTATGTCAATACAAATTGAATTAAGTGATCACGATCTTAAATATTTTCATGACACTCTGGACAAGGCCAGAAACACAGCGGCATTGGAAACAGAAAGTATAATTTTAGGAAAAGCAACGCAATTGCTGGATGAAATTGAAAACCGCGAAAAGTTTCCTGAATTTGTCGCAACACGTTTTAAGTATTTACACACTTTGATTGAAATGCTGGAAGACAAAGACTGGAGTCTACCGGATGAAGAAAAAATCCAGGTTTTGAATGCTTTGGCGTATTTTGTTGACAGCTATGACCTGATACCGGATGACATTCCAGGCATCGGTTACCTGGACGATGCCATCATGATTGAAATGGTGGTCTCGGAATTATCCAAAGAGTTCAAACATTATTGTGAATTTCAGCACTATGTTGAACTTGAGAAAAAAGTGCATCCTGATAGTCACCCGAACCGTGAGGAATGGGAAGAGCATAATCGGGTGTCAATGTTTCAACGCATGCGTAACCGACGCGGCACAACCGGCAGTATTTTATAAACCATACTTGCTGCAAGGAAATAACAAACCGGCCCTACGTGGCCGGTTTGTTTTTAATGGCAGCAAATGCCGTTTGTAAATACATACTCATAGAAACCATGGTCAATACGGCGGCCAAGACCAAAGAGGCAAAACCGATTGCATAGGTCGGCAGTCCAAACAAGGGTTGCTGATAAAGCATGGCAATGAGTGCACCGATCTGGAAAGTGGTTTTGACCTTACCAATAAATTTAACTTTTACCGCGCTACTCATACCACTATTTGCCATCCATTCACGTAAAGCAGACACTGCTATCTCGCGACCCACTATGATTATTGCGGCAAGAATGATCCATAGTGATAATCCCGGTGGCGCATCGCTGACAATCAGGATCAAGGCCGTTGATACCAGTAATTTATCCGCAACCGGGTCCAGAAACGCACCAAACAAGGACTCCTGATTCCAGCGTCTGGCAAGATACCCATCTAGCCAATCACTAATGCCTGCAATAGCAAATATAACGGCTGCAATGGGTCGTGAATAGCTCCAACCGGATAAAAATATCAATATGAATACCGGGATCAATACAATGCGCATCCAAGTCAGGAGATTGGGGATTTTGGCTTTCATGTTTGAATTATACCGTCTATGTCATCAGCAAAAAATACTATTAGCCGCACGTTCATTTTTCATGCAAATGTTTGTAGATACGTTCGGCAATGAGCTTGCTAATTCCCTCCACCTTGGACAAATCCTCTATGCTGGCATCGGTAACTTCATGCAAGCCCCCAAAGTGCCTTAATAACAAGCTACGTCGCTTAACCCCAAGCCCTTCAATCTCTTCCAGTACCGAGCGCGTGCGTGACTTTCCGCGACGTTTACGGTGACCAGACAAGGCAAAGCGATGAGCTTCATCACGTACTTGTTGTATAAGCTGTAAAGCAAGGGATTCGGGTCCGAGAATTAACTCTTTTTGTAAATGTGGCATTACTATTTTTTCCGCACCAGCTTTGCGCTCAGGACTTTTGGACACACCGGCCACCAGAAATGGCGGCAACTCGAGGTCAGCAAGATTATCAATCGCTTTTAGTACAGAGTTCACCTGACCAACGCCACCATCGATCAACATCAGATCCGGATAGCGCGGCTTGGACGGCTTGCTTTCATCATTTTGATCCTGGTAAATACGCTTTAGATAGCGCGTTACCGCCTCTTGCAAAGCAAGATAATCATCACCCTCTGTGACCGCACGGATATTGAATCGCCGATAGGCACTCTTTTTAGCGCCCTTGTTATCAAAAACCACACAGGAAGCCGTAGTCGCCTCCCCCATGGTGTGACTGATATCAAAACAACAGATCAGGCCCGGTGTTTCACTCAAATTCAATGTATTTGTCAGATCGGCAAAGCGAGAATCCAGTTGGGTTTGCTTGTTCAAGTGTTGGGTGACGGCGTGCTCTGCATTCATGGCTGTCATGTGCATTAATTGTTTGCGCTTGCCACGCACATTCGCCTTGATGCGTACAGTGTGTTTTGCCTGTTCGCTTAATACCTCTTCCAGCAAATCTTTTTCCTGCAAAGATGTGTTCAATAAAATTTCGTGCGGCGGATAATGATGCAAGTAATACTGGGTTAAAAACGCATCAATAATTTCTTCAAGTTCGGTATCTTTCGCATAACGGGGAAAATAAGTGCGACTGCCCAGATTACGTCCCTGGCGGATAAACAATATGGTAATGCCGGTTACTCCATTATTAGAATACGCAGCGATACAATCCAGATCTTTGGCAAATCCCGACATTAACTGTTGTGCCTGGATCTTTTTCAAGTTAGCAATTTGATCACGATAAAACGCTGCAAGCTCATAATCCTGAGCGTCGGAGGATGATTGCATTTTATTTTGTAATGCTTTAACGATCTGGGCATTTTTCCCACGTAAAAACTGCATCGCATTCTCTATATCCTGTGCATAGTGTTCCGCGCTTATCTTGCCCACACAGGGAGCACTGCAGCGTTTGATCTGGTATTGCAAACAGGGCCTGGAACGATTGGCAAACTCGCTGTCTTTACATTTTCTTAAGCGGAACAGTTTTTGCAATTGATACAGGGTTTCACGGACTGCTACAGTACTGGGAAATGGTCCAAAATAGTCCCCTTTTTTACTCTTGCTGCCGCGGTATGACGTTATGCGTGGAAATTTCTGATCGGTAGAAACATGAATATAGGGAAAACTTTTGTCATCTTTCAACAAAACGTTATATCTTGGCTTGAACTTTTTGATCAAATTCGATTCGAGTAACAAGGCCTCGGTTTCGGTATTGGTTACAGTAACTTCTATGCACTTCACCAAGGCCAGCATGCGCATGGTTTTTTTGGTTTTAGGGCTGCCACTGAAATAACTCGCTACCCTCTTTTTCAGGTTTTTGGCTTTACCGATATAAATAATCTCCGATCTGGCATCCAGCATCCGGTAAATACCCGGACGCGAGGTCATTTTATTGATCTGTGCCGAAGGGTCAAATTCATTCATACAGCTAATCGAGTTCCTGCTTAATGTCGGCAAATACCTGATCGAACATGGCCGGGGTCAAGCGTTTGGTATTGGTGTTGTAACGACTGCAATGATAACTGTCATACATGATCAAATTCTCACGCAATTCGTGGCGTGCATTATGGGCAAACTTGAAAGCTGACTGTTTAAAACCACAGGCTTTGAGAATGGCTTTGTGCGCCACTCCGCCAAGCGCCAGTAAAATTGAATTCTCCGGCAGGGCATTGATCTCATGCTGTAAAAAGTGATTACAGGTATTTACTTCTTGAGTAGTAACCTTGTTTTGTGGCGGCAAACATTTCACGGCATTACTGATACGACAATTGCGTAAACGCAAGTCATCATTCGCATGGGTCTGGCCACGCTCTATCTGCATTGCCTGGTTACTAAAACCGTAACGGTACAAGGTATCGTATAACAATTCCCCTGCATAATCACCGGTGAACGGACGTCCGGTTGCATTCGCACCATGCAAACCGGGTGCCAGCCCGACAATCAAAAAGCGTGCATGCGGATCACCGAATGGTGCCACGGGTAGATTATGATATTCCGGATATTGCTCTCGCAGATCTAGCAAAAACCCGGCCAGCCTCGGACAGGCGGTGCATTGCAAGTCAAAACTACTTGTCATGATAAATTACAAAACTGACTTTAAAGTTGGCGATTAATTTGGGGTAACCACTTCATTGGCAATGGCCAATTTGATCAATTCGGCATTGTTGCTGGCATCTACTTTATCGCGCATGCGGGTGCAATAGGTACTGATGGTCTTGGGACTGACATGCAATAGTTCCGCGATCTCGATATTGCGCTTGCCGCGTGCCATTAATTGCAAGACTTCCAGTTCCCGACGTGAGAGATCATCAAAGCGTTCATCTTTGATGTCGCCGATGAATTGCTTGGCCAGGAGCTCTGCGATCGGTTGTGACAAATATTTTTCACCGGAATACACCTGGCGGACAGCATTGGCAATTTCGCTAACCGCGGAAGTCTTACTTAAAAATCCGAGCACCCCCATTTCCAGGACCAGGCGCGGTAATGGGCCCTTCTCCTGACTGGTCAGGAATATGATTTTTGTACTGCTTTGACGCAGTATCCGCTCAGCCGCCGACAAACCATTCATGCCAGGCATATGATTGTCCAGGATCAACACGTCCGGATTTTCTTGCCGACAAAACTCCAATGCCTCAATGCCTGTAGTGGCTTCATTAACAACCACAATGTCTTCGGTTTCTCCCAGCACCATTTGCAAAGCCTGACGGATGATATCGTGATCATCAGCAATGCAAACGGAAATCGCTTGTGACATAGGGTTCACTCCTGCAGTGACAGATTAATTCGTGTATTAATGTTTTGAATATTTATTTTAGTATAACTTTATATGAAAATATTGTGACATTTAAGTCGGAAATACATCAACTCATGTGACGAATGACAGACTCGGCAAAACCATCGGTTCCAACCAGTGTAACGCCTTCACGCAATTTGGTTTCGGGCGCACCAGCTTTACGGTCGGCAGCTTCGCGCTTGGTACGCTTGGAGGCCGGCTCACGAGCCAGGTCAAAAGTCACTTCCAGCGCCCCGATCGCGCCCTTCACACCCGCCAAGACCAGATCCGCGGCTTCGGTCCAGCCCAGATGTCTGAGCATCATGTCTGCTGACAGAATTAGTGAACCCGGATTGACCTTGTCTTGACCGGCAAAGCCCGGTGCCGTTCCATGGGTGGCCTCAAACACCGCAACGCCTGAACCGATATTACCACCTGGCGAGATACCAATGCCTCCAACCTGTGCCGCGAGGGCATCAGAAATATAATCGCCGTTCAAATTCAAGGTCGCGATCACGTCATACTCTTCCGGGCGTAACAGGATCTGTTGCAG
>JABDMI010000101.1 GCA_013001575.1 Gammaproteobacteria bacterium | reverse complement strand
TCTCTTTGTGGTCTTGAATCGAAAGCCGAATTATAATCGCTCATTGTTCACATTTCTTGCCTACTTATACTCTAATCAGCGGTATTAGAAAGCATCAGGGAGTGTTATGATATACGTGTGTGAGAGACAAGCGATTGTCTCTTTTTTTGTGTTGTCTGGCATTGCCTTGCTAGTCGCATCAATCAACAAGAATAAACAAGTTCCATGAATGCTCTCGTAAATACAAATTCAGATTGGCTGGTACAAAAATTCGGTGGGTCAGCCCTGCGTGAGGCCAACTCACTGCAAAAGATTGCAGATATTGTTGAGTCTTACACCACATCGCAGCGTGTTGCCGTGGTCACATCGGCCTTATTTGGTATAACAGACGCCCTGGAAAACACCATACGGGTTGCCTTGGAGAATAATGACGATCTGTCTGATCTGATCCAGACACTCAAATCAAGGCATATTGATTGCATCAGTGCCCTGAATCTGAATGCAAACTACATACAAAATTTACACAATACTTTGGATATCAGTCTGGATGACATTCAGCAAAAACTTTCCGGTATTCGCATGCTCGACTTGTGTCCTGACACAACCCGGGCTGAAATACTGGTGGTCGGAGAGTTGCTCTCCAGTCAAATACTCACGGCAATCCTGCAATCACGTGGTCTGAGTGCGCAATGGTGTACACCGGATAACATTCGTGCTCAGGAAGACTCTGCCAGGCGTGCCCCGTTAAGTTCGCGTTTTGATATAGCACATACCCAGGCTCGTCTGAATGATTTTGTCGAGGCCCAAACGCAAGTGCTGGTTATTCCGGGTTTTGTGGCAAGTTACCGCTCGCCCGAACAATCCGATCAAACTGTGACCCTGGGACGCAATGGTTCGGATTATTCCGCCGCCGGTGTTGCAGCTGCATTGCAAGCCCGGCTTTGCCAGATCTGGAAAGATGTTTACGGAATTTATACCGCAGACCCGCGCATCGTGCCCAATAGTCAGTTATTGCATGAGGTTAGTTATACCGAGGCCATGGAGTTGTCGTATTTCGGTGCAAAAGTCATTAATGCAAAGGCTTTGTTGCCCTTGACCCTGCACAAGATCGACTGCGAGATTCGCAATTTTGACAAACCCGAGCATCCTGGCACTTTGATACATGCGAGTCCACAGACTGATCAAGCGCGCTTGGTGAAAGGTGTGACGCATCTGGAAAATGTCAGTGTGTTAACTCTAAGTGGAATGGGCTTGCGTGGCATGGTGGGATTTGCACGTCGCGTCTCCGATGCCTTGGCACGACAAGATGTATCGATACTGTTGATCGTTCAATCCTCAAGCGAATACAGTCTGACCTTGTGTGTGGCATCCGAGAATGCCGCAGTGGCGAAAAAAGCCCTGGAAGACGAATTTTATTTTGAGCTCGAACAACATTTGGTGGAGCCTATTATATTAAATCAACGCCGTTCGGTCGTGTCTCTGGTCGGTGATGGTATGAAACATCAGCGCGGGGTTGCCGCACGCTTTTTGCAAGCCATTGCTTCCGCTCGTGTGAATGTCGAGATCATCGCCCAGGGATCAACCGAAAGTGCCATCGCCCTGGTGGTCAAACACGACTCGGCACCGTTAGCGGTAAAAGCAACACACGCAGCCTTTTTCAGTGAGTTATTGCCACTCGATGTGATCTTGCTGGGCTGCGGAAATGTTGGAGCCGAATTATTGGCACAAATTCAACGTCAACAGGATTTACTAAAAGAACAACACATCGGTCTACGTGTGTGCGCCATTGCCAACAGTCGTCAACTTTTACACGCACCGGACGGGATTGATCTGGATAACTGGAAACAACAACTAGAGCAACAGGGTGAAGCGTATGACTACGCCACTGTGACCAATTTGCATCAACGTTATGGCTTACTAAACCCGGTTATTGTGGACTGTTCAACCAATGCAACCCTTGGTCGTCAATACGCGAGTTTTTTACGCGCCGGGTTTCATGTTATTGCCGCCAATAAAAAGGCCAATACCGAAGATCAGGCTTACTACGCCGAATTACGCACTGCCGCTAAACAGAGCTTGCGTAAATTCTTATACGAAACCAATGTAGGTGCCGGTTTGCCGGTGCTGGACACATTGCAATCGTTATTGCGTTCCGGAGATACCTTGTTTGGATTCCAGGGCATCTTGTCAGGGTCTTTGTCCCTGATAATGGGATTGTTACAAGATGGTATGAGTTTTTCAGAGGCCGTTCTCAAAGCCAAAGACATGGGCTTCACCGAGCCGGACCCCCGCGATGATCTTTCCGGAATGGATGTGGCACGTAAATTATTGATCATTGCCCGCGAAGTTGGATTTGACATGGAGCTCGCCGATATTGAGGTTGAAGCACTGACACCCCCGAGCTTTGATGAGCTCAGTGTGGATGAAATGCTTATCGCCTTACCAAATCTGAATGACGAAATGCAAGAACGCATTAGCGCAGCCAAGCAAGAAAATAAAGTGTTGCGCTACGTTGGCAGTTTGCACCAGGGAAAATGCAAAGTGGGAATTGAGGCCGTGGATGCATCCGACCCACTAGCCAGTGTGCGTGACGGCGAAAACGTGTTGGTACTGAACACCCAATACTATAATCCCAAACCGCTGATCTTGCGCGGTTACGGAGCCGGCGCTGAAGTGACCGCTGCCGGGGTCTTCGGGGATATTTTGCGAACCTTGCGAGGACCGGCTGACCGATGAGCGAAACACCTATGCCATTGTCGGTTTTTGCTCCGGCTTCAGTTGGAAATTTTTCCGTGGGATTTGATCTGCTCGGACTTGCGGTTTCCTCACCGGATCGCATATTAGGTGATACCGTCACGATTGCCGCTGCTGACGATAACTCACTGGCACTCAACGGTGCATATGCAAACATCCTGCCACCAGATATTAATGACAATCTGGTCTGGAAAGCATTGGAAATATTCAATCAACGTTTAAGCCAAAAGGCCGGCGTAGAATTAATAGTGCCGGTGAATTTGGTGTTGGAAAAAAATCTGCCCATCTGTTCGGGTCTGGGATCAAGTGGCACATCGGTTGTTGCAAGCTGTATGGCGCTAAACGCTTTTTACAATACGCCCTTTACCGATCAGGAGATCCTTAAGATCATGGGGGCTTGTGAAGCGGGTGCAAGTGGTAGTGTGCATTACGATAATATTGCGCCCACCTATTTAGGTGGATTGCGCTTGTGTCACGCGGGCAGCAGTCAAACTAATCTATTACCCTGGCCCGAGGACTGGTCATTGGTGTTGGCGTATTCCGGTGTGGATGTACCAACCGCTCAGGCGCGACAAGCTTTACCGCAAGCGTATCCACGCTCAGCTGTGATCAGTCAAATGCAGTATCTGGCGCATTTTGTCGATGCCTTGCATCGAAATGACCTGAACAGGGCGGCGGCCAATATTCAAGACTTGATCGCTGAGCCATACCGGGCACGCTTTTTGCCGGAGTTTGACACGGTAACTCAGGGTTTGCGTAACCAATTCAAGGTCTTGGCGTCGGGTATATCCGGTTCAGGGCCAACTATTTTTGCGCTAGTCGACAAACAACATGATGTTGACGGTATAGTGGATTATCTAGCTTCTGAATACTGTCAGGAGGGTGGATTCGTCGTTAGGGCGAACTGTGATCGGCATGGTGCCAGGTTGGTTTAAATGCGTTACTACAATCTAAAAGATAAATCCGAAACGGTCAGTTTTGGCGAAGCCATTCAACGTGGTTTGGGTTCTCGACAGGGCTTGTTTATGCCTGAAAAAATACCTGAATACCTGGACCGGCAGATAGAACGTCTGCTCGAGATGAATTTTGTCGAGCGCAGTATCGAGATACTGGCACCATTTGTTGAACCGGATATCGACAAAGACAGCTTGACCGGGATTGTCACAGAGGCGTTTAATTTCCCCATTGAAATCCCTTGCGTGAATGAAAAAAGGGACCGCTATGTGATGGAATTGTTTCACGGGCCATCGCTTGCCTTTAAAGACTTTGGTGCACGCTTTTTGGCGCGTTGTCTGGATCACGTCTTGGGTGAACAAGAAACCACAATACTCACGGCAACTTCCGGCGATACCGGAGCGGCTGTTGCGCATGCATTTTTTGGGCAAGAGAAAACCCCGGTCGTGGTTTTGTATCCGAAAGGCAAGATCTCAATTTTGCAGGAAAAACTTTTTTGCACCCTTGGCTATAATATTCAAACCCTGGCAGTGGATGGCGATTTTGATGCTTGCCAGGCCATGGTCAAACAAGCTTTTAGCGATGATGATTTGCGTGACAAGGTTTCTATCAGCACGGCCAATTCGATCAATGTCGCACGCTTGCTGGCCCAGATCTGTTATTACTTTGAGATCTTGGCGCAACGTCCCACTGTGAGAAACGTCTGTGTGCCCAGCGGAAATTTTGGCAATGTAACCGCCGGACTGATGGCCAAGGCCATGGGTTTGCCGATAGAACGCTTTCTTGCCGCGACCAATGCTAATGACACCGTGCCGCGATTTTTTGAAACAAAAAAATGGGATCCCAGACCCACTGTTGAAACCATCAGTAATGCAATGGATGTGGCGCGTCCGAACAATTTCCCCCGGGTCTCGCATTTGGCGGCGAATTACAACATCAAAGTGAACGAGTCCTTATTCTCGGTTTCGGTAACTGAGCAGCAAACCCGTGAAATGATGCAGCATGTGGCTAAAAACGGCTACATTGCCGACCCGCACACTTCACTGGCTTTATTTGCCGCACAATTATGGGATCACACGGCGGTCTTGGGTACGGCGCATCCAGCCAAATTCCTGGATGTCATGAGTGTGAATGGCATAGCGGTGGATCTGCCAGACGCTTTGGCCAAAGTGCAAGATTCCGAATTGCTGTCAATAGATGTGCCCGCTGAGTATGCAGCCTTGCGTGAAATTCTATTGGAAGACTGAACCCGGTATTCTTCATGTCTGGTTCGAATTTTTCGCCAATCCAATGGGATAACAATCAACTCCAACTGATCGACCAGCGTTTACTGCCTGACCAGGAAGTGTGGTTGAGTTATACAACGGCATTGGATGTGGCACGTGCAATTCAACAAATGGTGGTGCGCGGCGCCCCGGCGATCGGCATCAGCGCCGCATACGCTGTGGCGCTCGCTTGTTTACAGTTAAGAAAATCTTCCCAGCCTGATTGGCAAAACACATTACAACAAGATATTAAAACACTCGCCGATTCACGACCAACCGCGGTGAACTTGTTTTGGGCATTAGAACGAATGCAAAAAGTTCTTGGCAGTGTGGACTCTAAAGACGCTGCTTTCGACATTGCGCTCCAGGAAGCCAAACAGATTCATGCTGAGGATGTTCAAATGAACAAAGCCATTGGTGAATACGGTTCATCTTTGTTGCATGAAGAAACCCGGGCCCTGACCCATTGCAACACCGGCGCCTTGGCAACAGGAGGGCATGGTACGGCACTTGGGGTGATCCGTACGGCTTGGGCCAAGGGCTTGCTCTCCAAAGTCTATGTGGATGAAACTCGTCCGTGGTTACAAGGGTCGCGCTTAACTGTATGGGAGTTAATGCGGGACAATATACCCTGCACACTTCAGGCCGACTCTGCCGCAGCGCTGCTGATGCAGCATGGCAAAGTCGATTGGGTCATCGTGGGTGCTGACCGCATTGCCGCAAATGGTGATACCGCCAACAAGATCGGAACTTACGCATTGGCGGTTCTCGCGAAAGCCCACGGGGTGAAATTCATGGTTGCCGCCCCCAGCAGTACCCTGGATCATGAATTGTCAGATGGCCGGCAAATTCCCATTGAGCAGCGTGAGGCCGAAGAATTATGGCACTCGGCAAGCCGGCAAAAGCCACCCAAGGGCCTGGATTTTTACAATCCGGTCTTTGATGTAACTCCTCATCATCTGATAGATGCGATCGTAACTGAAAAAGGGCTTGTGCATCGATCAAAAAGTGATGAATTTCAAGTTCAGCTTCAGGCCTGGAAAGCGAACTGAAACGGCAGTTCTTACACAGAATTTACTCGGGAAAACCAAGTCAGTTTTTGGTATAATTCGAGCCAGTTTTTGCAAGCCTACACGCTGCTCTAACAGGTGCTTTTAGATACGCTCTAAGCACCTGTTTTTATTATAAAAATCACTATTTTTACTATTCCCCGAAAAACGGATAAAAAATGACCGAATTTGAGAAAAACAGTTTCGCCAAAGAAGTCCTCCCGATTACCCTGGAAGACGAGATGAAACAGTCTTATCTGGATTACGCCATGAGCGTGATCGTGGGTCGGGCCTTACCGGACGTACGCGACGGGCTCAAACCGGTGCATCGCCGGGTTTTGTACGCCATGAAAGAGCTGGGGAATGACTACAACAAGTCCTATAAAAAATCGGCCCGTATCGTGGGTGATGTGATCGGTAAATACCATCCGCATGGTGATACCGCGGTTTACGACACCATGGTACGAATGGCGCAACCATTCTCGATGCGACACATGCTGATCGACGGGCAGGGTAACTTTGGTTCGGTTGACGGTGATTCACCGGCGGCCATGCGCTACACCGAAGTACGCATGGCCAAGATCGCGCATGAAATGCTGGCCGATATTGAAAAAAATACGGTTGATTTTGTGCCGAACTATGATGAATCCGAACACGAGCCTGCGGTCTTACCAACGCGCGTTCCCAATCTCCTGGTCAACGGCTCTTCCGGTATTGCAGTGGGTATGGCCACCAATATTCCACCGCATAATCTCAAAGAAGTTGTGGATGCCTGTATTGCCCTGATCGAAAATCCTGATCTAAGCATCATGGAATTAATGCAATTTCTGCCTGGGCCGGATTTTCCGACGGCAGGATTCATTAATGGAGCAAAAGGCATTTATGATGCGTATCACACTGGCAAAGGGCGTATATACCTACGCGCCAAAACCCATATCGAAGACACCAAAAAAGCCGACAAGCAAGCCATTATCATTACCGAATTGCCGTTCCAGGTAAACAAAGCGCGCTTGATTGAGAAAATAGCGGTCCTGGTTAAAGACAAAAAGATTGAAGGCATTACCGAATTACGGGATGAGTCCGACAAAGACGGCATGCGCGTGGTGATCGAATTACGTCGTGGCGAAGTAGCCGATGTGGTTTTGAATAATCTTTACAAACAAACCCCCTTACAACATGTATTTGGTATCAACATGGTTGGGCTGGTTGATGGTCAACCGCGACTGTTAAACCTCAAAGATGTGTTGCAGGTATTTTTACGCCATCGCCGTGAAGTGGTGACCCGCCGGACCATATTTGACCTGGCCAAAGCGCGTAAACGCGCGCACATCCTGGAAGGCTTGGCGATCGCTTTGAACAACATCGACCCGGTCATTGCACTGATCAAATCCGCATCGACCCCGGCTGAGGCAAAAGCCAAACTGGTAGCCCAATCCTGGGCGCCGGATCTGGTTTCAGAAATGCTGGAACGCGCGGGCGATGTCATCACACGTCCCGACGAAATTGGTGAAGGCTTTGGTCTGGTGGACGGTGAATACCGTTTAACCGAAATGCAGGCGCAAGCCATTCTGGATCTGCGTTTACATCGCCTGACCGGTCTGGAAAAAGACAAGATCGTTAATGAATATCGCGAAATTCTTGAAGTCATCAAAGACCTGTTGGATATTCTGAGTAGTCGTGAGCGTTTGTCTGAAGTGATTCGTCAGGAACTGGTGGCTGTGTCTGAAGAATACGCCGATCCGCGGCGTACCGTGATCTTAACCAATCATCTGGACCTGAGCATCACTGATCTGATCACTGAAGAAGACGTGGTGGTGACCTTGTCGCACAGCGGTTATGCCAAGGCCCAACCGGTATCGGATTACCAGGCGCAACGTCGTGGTGGGCGTGGCAAATCAGCCACCAAAACCAAAGACGAAGATTACGTAGACAAGTTGTTTATCGCCAGTACACACGACAGCCTGTTGTGTTTTGCCAGCACCGGTAAAGTGTATACCTTGAAAGTGTATGAGCTACCGATTGCGAGTCGCAATGCCCGTGGTAAACCCATTGTGAATTTATTACCTCTGGAAAAAGGCGAAACCATCGATGCCGTATTGTCCATTCGCGACTTTGATGATGATCATTTTGTGTTTATGGCAACCTCGAATGGCACCGTCAAAAAGACCGCACTAACGGCCTTTGCGCGTCCACGCACCACAGGTTTGAAAGCCATCGAATTACGCGATGACAACACCTTGATCGATGTGGCAGTAACTAACGGCTCACAAGACATTATGTTGTTTGCCAGCAGTGGGAAGGCCATCCGCTTCCCCGAAGACAAAGTTCGTCCTATGGGTCGCACCGCGGCCGGGGTACGGGGTATACGATTAAAAGCCAATCAAAAAGTGATCTCACTGATCGTGGTTGAAGAAGAAGGGCACATTCTTTTGGCGTGTGAGAACGGTTACGGCAAACGTACCAAGCACACCGATTTCATGGCGAAGAACCGTGGTGGACAAGGCATGATCGCGATTAAAGCGACCGAACGTAATGGTGACCTGGTAGGAGCTATACAGGTTAAAGAAGCCGACGGCTGTATGATCATCACCGCTAACGGTACCCTGATCCGTACTAAAGTTGCCGGCATTTCAGTAGTTGGTCGAAACACTCAGGGCGTGCGCCTGATCCGCGTGGATAAAGGTGATGCCCTGGTTGGACTGGTTAAGATCGAAGCGGCGGAAATTGAAGACGAAGAAGTGGTTACCCTGGAAACGTCGGACGACTCTGAGGAATAATTTTTCGTCATTCCTGCGAAGGCAGGGATCAACCAAGCCTTATAACAAGCTCATCATTCGATGGGCTTTGTTTTTTCTAACACAATGAATCCGAGTAGCACTACCGGAAGTAATGAGAAAACTGCAAATTGAATATTGCCGCTCATGAAGATCAACACCGTCGAGAAAAGGAATGTCAGGGCAAGTACACTCGCACCAATCTTTCTGGTTTTGGGTACGAAGAGTAATATCGCACTCACTAACTGAATTACACCAAACACCATCACCAGAGTTTCACTTAATCCGGCATTGCCAAAGAATTCCAGCTCCTGTGGCGCTTTAGTGACTTTAGCCGCGGCCGAGGCGAGGCCTAAAAGACCCATGAGAATTACGTTTAGTAGTTTGAGTTTTTGCATGATTGAGGGCTGGTCCTTAAATATTTTGACCAAGTTTAGCAGCAATAGATTGATCTCAGTCTACTCTTACAATTTGTTTCATTTGAATCTAAAATTCGTCAAAAATCCTTAACAAATCTTTCACATAAACCTGTATCATTCATACACACGTTTTAAGTCGTGTTCCAAAGCCTAAATTGAACAAATTTTAGGCTTTTTCTTTTACCCAAGGCATGAAAAATGCCTCAATTTGTCTACAAGACCTATAACCAACATGCGCGCCTACAATTTCAGTGCTGGTCCGGCCACTCTGCCGGAGTCCGTTTTAAGCGAAGTCCAACAAGAATTACTCGATTACCAGGGCAGTGGCATGTCCATCATGGAACACAGTCATCGTTCCAAAACCTTTGTCGAGATTGCCGAATCCGCCGAACAGGATGTGCGCGATCTAATGGGGGTCTCCGACGATTACGCCGTATTGTTCTTGCAGGGCGGTGCGACCGGGCAATTTTCATTTGTGCCACAAAACCTGTGCCAACCCGACGATACCGCGGATTATGTGATCACCGGTCAGTGGAGCAAAAAAGCTGTGGCCCATGCCAAGACCTTTGTGAAGGTGAATGTGGCGGCCGATACTGCGGCGTCTAAATTCACCGAGATCCCAGATGTTTCTTCCTGGAACCTGAGTGATGAGTCGCAATACGTGCACATTTGTTCAAACGAAACTGTACACGGCGTTGAATTTAATACGGCACCGGATGTGGGCGATAGATTACTGATTGCAGATATGTCATCGTCAATCTTGTCACAAGAAATTGATGTGAATAAATACGGCATCATTTACGCCGGTGCACAAAAGAATATCGGGCCGGCAGGACTAACCATCGTCATCGTAAGAAAAGACTTGATGCAACGCACTGGGCAAAAAGTCTCCCCGGTGTTTGATTACCAGACCATGGCGGATGCCGGTTCGATGTCGAACACACCACCAACCTTTGCCTGGTACATGGCGGGTAAAGTGTTCAAATGGGTCAAGGCCCAGGGCGGAGTGTCGGCCATGGGTGACTTGAATGCCCGCAAGTCCCAATTACTCTATAACGCAATCGACAAATCGGCTTTTTATGCTAATCCGGTTGCCGTCAATGCGCGTTCGCGCATGAATATTCCATTTACCCTGGCAAAACCTGATCTGGACGCCAAATTCCTTGAGTTGGCTGAAGCAGCAGGACTGAAAAATCTCAAAGGGCATCGTTCGGTCGGTGGTATGCGTGCCAGTATTTACAATCCTATGTCTTTGGCCGGTGTTGAGGCCCTGGTGAATTTCATGGCGGAGTTTGAGAAAGACCACGTTTGATTCGCACTTTCATTTTCGTTTTTCCTGCGCAGGCAGGAATCCAATGAATAGGCAATTCTGGATCCCTGCCTTTACAGGGAAGACATTAATAATTTATTAAATTTGTAAAAGAGAAAAGACCACATGACTGCATTTAAAGTACTTACCCTGAATAACATCGCACCAGAAGGTCTGGATCATTTTCCTCGTGAAACTTACGAAGTCGCCTCCGAGATCGGACACCCTGATGCCATCATGTTGCGCTCTTTCAAAATGCACGACTTTGACATGCCAGATACGGTCAAGATCGTTGGGCGTGCCGGCGCCGGGGTTAATAACATCCCGATCGAAAAGTATGGCCAAATGGGCATCCCGGTATTGAATGCGCCGGGTGCCAACGCCAATGCGGTTAAGGAACTTGTATTGGCCGGAATGTTTTTGGCGGCGCGCAATATCCCGGCTGCCTGGCAATACGTAAAAGATCTGGAGCTGCAAGGTGGTGACCTTAAAAAAGCCGTCGAAGCGGGCAAAAAACAATACGTCGGCTACGAGATACCGGGTAAAACTCTAGGCGTGGTTGGTCTGGGAGCCATTGGTGTGGAAGTTGCCAATGCCGCGCTGGCCCTGGGTATGCGGGTGATCGGGTTTGATCCTAGCATCACGGTACGTAATGCCTGGAATATGTCGGCCGGGGTTGAACAGGCAGTTAGTTTGGATGACCTGTGTACACGCGCCGATCTGGTCAGTGTGCATGTGCCATTAGTGGAAGGCACCAAAAATCTGATCAATGAGAACCGCATCAAATTACTCAAGAATGACGCCGTGGTTCTAAACTTCGCTCGCGACGGTATTGTGGATGAAGATGCCTTGCTGGCACGACTCGATGAGGAAACACTGCGTTACTACGTGACCGATTTCCCGATCAACGACATGAAAAACCACCCACGTGTGATTGCGCTTCCACATTTGGGCGCCTCCACCGCTGAAGCTGAATTGAATTGCGCGGTGATGGTCGCCGAAAATATTCGCGAGTATCTGGAAAACGGCAATATCCGGCATTCAGTGAATTTCCCGGAAGCCATCATGCCACGAGCGCCGGGTGCGGCCCGTATTACGGTTGCGAATGCCAATATTCCAAACATGGTTGGTCAGATCACCACCATATTGGCCGATCACGATATTAATATCATCGATCTTTTGAATAAATCACGAGGTGACGTGGCCTATACAGTCATCGATATCGAAGGCGGGTCCAACGGAGATCTGGTCAAAGAGATTGCGGGTATCAAAGGCGTACTAATGGTACGTTCACTGGATGCCGCCGCCTGAGTTCTACAAGCGTAAAAGCAATTGTCGCTTATTAAGCACCTCACTGAAGGATAGGCTAAACTGGATACCTAGTTAAAAGACTGTCCTTTTTTTTTATTTAAATACTGTTAAATTCTATGTCGAAACAGATCGATTTCTACTCACTTGCCCAAGCCGGTGTACGAGACCTTAAGCCATATGTTCCAGGTAAACCCGTGTCGGAACTACAACGCGAGTTGGGTCTTGAGCAGATTGTAAAACTTGCGTCCAATGAGAATCCGTTAGGGCCAAGTGACAGGGTTAAATCTGCAGTCATTGCGGCTTTGGATGAGCAAGCGCGTTATCCGGATGCGTCTGGTTTTGAATTAAAAGACCAGCTTGCAGAAAAGCATGGCTTGAATCCGAATCAGATTACTTTAGGTAATGGTTCAAACGATGTGTTGGTATTACTGGCCCAGGCATTTTTGACCCCACAACACAATTCGGTTTTCTCGCAATATGCATTTGCTGTTTATCCAATCGCAACCAAAGCGGTGAATGCCGAAGCACGAATCGCAAGCGCTAATCCGGTTTCTCACTCGCAACCATTGGGGCATGACCTTAAAGCCATGGCGGAATTGGTCGATGAGAATACTCGTCTTATTTTTATTGCCAACCCGAATAACCCCACCGGTACCTGGATCGATTCCGCTGAACTCGAGGCCTTTGTGGCCAATGTCCCGGATACAGCACTGGTAGTTGTAGATGAAGCCTATACGGAATACGTGACTGATCAGGATATTCCAGACACCTCGAAGTGGTTAAGTAAATATCCTAATCTTGTCGTCTCTAAAACCTTTTCAAAAGCTTACGGCCTAGCCGGTTTCCGGGTGGGGTATTGCTTATCGCATCCTGATGTGGCGGATCTTTTGAATCGCATTCGTCCGCCATTCAATGTAAATTCACTTGCTTTGGTCGCCGCACAAACCGCTTTGCAGGATGAAGATTATCTACAACGCTCAGTCGAACTCAATGAAACCGGTAAAGCCTATCTTTCCCGTGAACTGAAAGCCTTAGGTCTGACGGTAATACCCAGTGCAACCAATTTCCTTTTAGTCGATATGGGCGAGGAGGCGAGCGGCTTGAATCGTCAATTGCTGGAGGCGGGTGTGATTGTTCGTCCGGTTGGTAATTACGGACTGCCAAATCATTTGCGAGTGAGCATTGGTCTTAAACAAGAGAACGAATTTTTTGTTCAGGCTTTGCAAAAAATACTGAAGTGACATAAAAAAATTGAAGTAACAGATAACCGACAATGTCAAAATCCATCCTGTTTAATGCCAAGAGCAAACCGTTAGCCGGCACACTGCGTGTTCCCGGTGATAAATCCATTACCCAACGAGCTTATATTTTCGGTGCAATGGCAGAGGGTATAACCACAGTGCATCATCCTCTCAACTCCGCCGATGCGGAAGCCACCTTGCAGGCCGTGATCGATCTGGGCGCCACGCTTGTGGAAAAGACCGACGACATGGTTGTGATCAAAGGCGTTGGGCAGAAAGGTTTCACGGCACCTGACAGTGGCATGATCGATTGCCAGAACTCCGGTACCGGAATGCGCTTGTTGTGTGGTGCCGTGGCAGGGCAAAATATTGAGATCAGTTTGTCGGGTGATGCGTCATTGAACAAACGTCCAATGGAAAGGGTAGCGGTTCCCTTGCGTGGCATGGGCGCGAGTGTGACTACCGAAGATGGCAAACCGCCAATAAAAATTCATGGCGGCGGGTTACACGGCATTGAATACCATTCCGGTGTGGCCAGTGCCCAGGTCAAATCCTGCGTGTTGCTCGCAGGCTTGCAGGCCAACGGACAAACCACCCTGGTCGAGCCCCAGCGCAGTCGTGACCATACCGAAAAAATGTTACCAAGTTTTGGTGTGCAACTGGAATCAACAATCATTGAAACTACGGGTGCGAATCGGGTTGTTATACAAGGCGGTCAAAAACTTGCAGGTACAGACGTCACGGTTCCCGCCGACCCATCCAGTGCCGCCTTTATATTGGTTGCTGCCGCATTAGTGCCTGACAGTGATGTCATTCTCAATGAGGTCGGGATGAGTCCGCCGCGCACTGGTCTGATCCGCGCCTTGCGAAAAATGGGGGCGCGAATCGAGATTCAGAACAGTCGCTTTTTGGGACAAGAGCCGGTCGCCGATCTGCGCATTTCCCACAGTAAACTCAATCCCGTACACATCAATCCTGCCGAGGTTTCCGACATGGTCGATGAGATCCCGGTCCTGATGTTGGCGGCCTCTTTGACAGAAGGCGAGAGTGTATTTGAAGGATTGCACGAACTTAGGGTCAAGGAAAGTGATCGCCTTGGTTTGATGATCGACAACCTCAAAGCCATTGGCGTGGATTGCGAGATCAGTGCTGGAGACGGGGCGGTCATCCGTGGCAAACAGCAGCTACCCATGCTCGAAGCTCCGGCTGATTGGCAGGTCGCGCACGATCACCGTTTGGCCATGACGGGCATGGTGGCAGCACTTGTCTCGCCGTCCAGAATTAATGTTCTTGAGCCAAAAGCGGTGGATGTGTCCTGGCCTGCGTTTCTCGCTGACCTTGAGAGTTTGATGGCTTAAGCGTGTTAGAATTCACTGGATGTTTAAATATATTTAACTTTAATAAAATATCTTAAGTGACTGAAATTAAAAATAATAAAATTATCACGATTGACGGCCCCAGTGGTTCTGGCAAAGGCGCGATCTCGCGTCTTTTGGCTCAAAAACTGGGCTGGGATCTGCTCGATTCCGGGGCTTTGTATCGCCTGGTGGCCTTGCAGTCTGAACAAGAGAATATCGGTCTTGCTGACGTCCCGGCACTGGTCAATATCGCCAGAAATCTGCCAGTGGTGTTCCACTCAGAAGACGCCGATGACGAAACCCGGGTCCTACTGAATGGCGAGGATGTGAGTCTGGCCATACGTGCAGAAGCCATCAGTGAAAGGGCCTCAAAAGTCGCGGTACTGCCCGAGGTTCGAGAGGCTTTGTTGCAACGCCAGCGTGATTACGCCACAGAGAATGGGCTGGTCGCAGACGGTCGTGACATGGGCACAGTGGTCTTTCCGCAGGCTGCGCTCAAGCTTTACCTGACAGCCAGTGCCAAAGCACGGGCGCAAAGACGCCATAAGCAGTTGTTAGGGAAGGGGATTTCCGCTAAAATTGATGGGCTTTACTCGGGTATATTAGCTCGGGATGAACGTGACGCCTCACGCAGCAGTTCTCCTCTCAAACCCGCCGATGACGCAATACAGATCGACACCACCAATATTGGTATTGATGAAGTTATGCAAATCGTCGTGCGCTTGGTGGAAGATTTGATGTCGTAAGACAGAATGGTTTAATTCCGGATCTGATCAATATTTCGATGAAGTAAGTTTTCAACCTGTTTGCTTTGGATAAAGCAAACTTTTTTTGTTTAACCCGGAAGAAAAAGGACAACTCTTTCGTTTAAAAATTTATTTGAGGCGGAGTCAATCGGCTCCTTATTTTATGACTGAATCATTTGCAGAACTATTTGAACAAAGCATTGCCAACCAATCGTTTAATAACGGCGAGATCATCATCGGTAATGTTGTAGATATCCAGGACGATTTTGTAATTGTCCATGCCGGACTAAAATCTGAAGCGGTAATTCCTATCGCACAATTTAAAAACGCCGCTGGCGAGCTCGAGGTTAACGTTGGTGACGACGTTGAAGTAGCACTCGACTCTCTGGAAGATGGTTTTGGTGAAACGCGTTTGTCGCGTGAAAAAGCCAAACGTGCCCGCACCTGGAAAGTGCTTGAGCATGCGTTTGAAACCAGTGAGAACATCAAGGGTGTCATCACCAGCCGGGTTAAAGGTGGCTTCACAGTCGATATCGACCATGTGCGTGCCTTCTTGCCAGGTTCCCTGGTTGATGTACGTCCTATCCGTGATCCATCCTATCTGGAAGGCAAGGAGCACGAATTTAAAGTAATTAAACTGGATGAGCGTCGCAACAATGTTGTGGTCTCGCGTCGTGCTGTTCTCGAGATCGAGAACTCGGCCGAACGTGACGAGCTCCTCAAGAACCTGGAAGAAGGTTCGCGTCTTAAAGGTGTGGTTAAAAACCTTACCGACTACGGTTCATTCGTTGACCTCGGTGGTATCGATGGTCTGCTGCACATTACCGATATGGCCTGGAAGCGTGTACGTCATCCGTCAGAGATCGTTGCCGTAGGTGACGAGATCGAAGTGGTTGTGCTCAAGTTTGACCGCGAGCGTAATCGCGTATCACTTGGTATGAAACAGCTTGGTGATGATCCATGGACAAATATTACCCGTCGTTACCCGCCAAACACCCGCGTATTTGGCAAGGTTTCCAACATTACCGATTACGGTTGTTTTGTCGAGATCGAAGACGGTGTTGAAGGCCTGGTTCACGTTTCTGAAATGGACTGGACCAACAAAAATGTTAACCCGGCTAAAGTAGTACAACTGGGTGATGAAAAAGAAGTTATGGTTCTGGAGATCGACGAAGATCGCCGCCGTATCTCTTTGGGCATGAAACAGTGTGTAGCCAATCCATGGGACGAGTTCTCTGCGCAATACGCCAAAGGCGACAAGATCGAAGGCAACATCAAATCCATTACGGAGTTTGGTTTATTCGTTGGTCTGCCGGGCAATATTGACGGTCTGGTGCACATGTCTGACATTTCCTGGGACATCCCGGATGAAGAAGCGGTGCGCAATTACAACAAGGGCGACCATGTTGAAGCGGTTATCCTGAGTATTGATCCGGATCGTGAGCGTATTTCATTAGGCGTTAAGCAACTGAGCAATGACCCGTTCTCAACCTACCTGGCGGCCAATCCGAAAGGATCAATCGTCAAAGGTGTGATTACTGAAGTAGACGCGAAAGCGGCTCTGGTTGACCTGGGTGATGGCATTGTTGGTCAATTGAAGGCTTCCGACTTGTCGATCGACCGGGTTGAAGATGCGCGCTCTGTGCTCAAAGAAGGCGACGAGGTTGAGGCCAAGTTTGTTGGTCTGGATCGCAAAACCCGCGTGGTTTCCTTGTCGGTCAAAGCCAAAGATCGTCACGAAGAGCAAGAAGCCATGCGTGATTATCAGTCGGCGTCCACAGCTGGAACCAGCTTGGGCGATCAGCTCAAAGACTTGATGACATCGTCTGATTAAGTATATGTAAAACAATAAGTTACAGATACTTTGTAATGTGAAATAAACCGACGTTTAGGCGTCGGTTTTTTCGTTTTTGGGCCACGAATCAACACTGTCTTTTGAGCGTAAACTAAAAAATATCGCTAAGTTATTGAAAAACAATGCAAAATGTATAATAATGATTTCTGATTATAAATTGCTCATGCTTTTAAGTCCTTGAGCCATAAAAGAAAATTGAAAAACGGGAAGTCACAAAATGACTAAAGCTGAATTGATCGAACGCCTGGCCAAAAAACAAAAACATCTACCGGTTAAGGATGTTGAACTGGCGGTGAAACACACCATAGAAATGATGAGTAATTCCTTATCCAATGGCGAACGCATTGAGATCCGAGGCTTTGGCAGTTTTTCCTTGCATTATCGGGCCCCGCGCCTGGGCCGTAATCCGAAAACCGGTGATGCGGTTTCTTTATCCGGTAAAAATGTGCCGCATTTCAAGCCCGGCAAAGACCTGAGAGAAATGGTGAATGCTGGCAAGATCTATCCAATTAAAGACTAAAGGCCCAGATCATACGGATTAACGATTCTGCGAATTCTTTCTTAAATCCTTACAAATAAATTCAAAACCCAAATGACTGGATGCGAACCATGCATCTGCAATTTAATTTAATTCAAAACAGGTACTTATTATGACTAAAGCAACAGCCCGCCACATCCTGGTTGAAACCGAAGACCAATGCAATCAACTGAAAACCGAGATCGAAGGCGGAAAAGATTTTGCTGAAGTCGCCATGCTGCATTCCAGTTGTCCGTCAGGACAGCGCGGTGGGGATCTGGGCGAGTTTGGTCCAGGTATGATGGTTCCGGAATTCGACAAGGTCGTATTTGCAGGTGATCTGGGTATGGTGCATGGTCCGGTGAAAACCCAATTTGGTTATCACTTGTTAGAGATCACGAGCCGTACCGATTAATAACTGGCTTGGCAGTGTTAAGTTGCCTGAGCTGTACATGTCAGGAAATATAAAATCTGTCATGTCAATCCAAAGCCCTGCCTGGTGCAGGGTTTTTTGTTGCCGTAAGACTATTCAAGTACAATTGCAGTATTACCGATCAGGATATGCATATGTCAGCCATTGAAAAAGCCAACGCCAGTTTATTCGGGTTTTTGGGAGACAACGAAGAAACGGCAATCGCCAAGGTGCATGCGGTGATCTTGCAGGTTATCGATGCCCATACTCGCTGCGATTACGAAAAATTTTCCACCTTGTGTACCGATGAATTCATTGATCAGATCGACGAAGAGGTGTTCACTGAAACCTGTAATGATATGAATCCCCGTTTTGGCCCTCTGGAAACACTGGAGTATCTGGGTTCTCTGCAGCGCGTTGAATTAGTGCAATTTTTGTGGCGCGGACATTTTCACGACGCCGATGAAGAGATCCTGATCACCGCGAGCTTTGCCAAGGCTAAGAATATTCCACTGGTCGAATGGCTATGGATTGAGTGACTTCGCTCGTAGCATAAATTCGCAATAGAATTAATAAGGTTTATACATGATTAAAGTAGCCGTGGTGTATCACAGCGGGTTGGGGCATACCAAAATGCAAGCCGAAGCCGTGGCACGTGGTGCACAATCCGAACAAGTTAGTGTTGAGATCTTTACTGTGGCCGAAGCGGGCGAAGATATCGATCTGCTGGAATCGGCCGATGCCATTATTTTTGGTTGCCCGACCTATATGGGCAATGTGTCAGCCGACATGAAGAAATTTCAGGAGATTGCGGCGAGTAAATGGTTCAGCATGGCCTGGAAAAACAAGATTGCCGGCGCATTTACCAATTCGGGTTCATTCGCCGGTGATAAATTGAATACCCTGACCTCATTATTCATTAACGCCATGCAGCATGGCATGATCTACGTGGGTCTGGCCATGCTGCCATCTGCCGATGATCCGGATAGCATGGAGAACCTGCAGGGGCCGTCCAGCGATAACCACAATCGGGTTGGCGCCTCAATTGGTCCAATGGCCAGCAGTTTCCAGGTCAATCCGCCGCATTCGCCCGGTAATGGCGATATTGCGACTGCCGAAGCTTACGGCAAACGCATTGCTGACATAACTCTACAGTTTAAGCGTGGACGCTAGGCGCTTAAGCAACTATCATAGCCACTAATTTTTACCACCAGACCCCCAAAAGCCCATGGAAAATTTATTCACGCTCGGAAACTTAGTCGACCTTTGTATGTTGGTCATGTTGCAAGCCGTACTAGGTTTTGACAACTTATTGTATATCTCGCTGGAGTCTCGTCGTGCCCCGGCCGAGCGGCAGTCTTATGTGCGTAAGATGGGTATTGCGCTGGCGGTGATTTTTCGGATCATTTTATTGATCATCCTGGTGAAGCTCATTGCTCTGGTGCAAAAGCCCGTCGCCGAGATCAATTGGGATGGTGTGGTTGAAGGCACTTTTAATTTACACAGTATTATTGTGCTGTTTGGTGGTGTTTTTATTATCTACACCGCGATCAAAGAGATCTGGCACATGATGAATCTGGAACAGGACGCTGTGCATGACAGTTCGTCCAAGTCCGTGGCAAATGTCATCATGTTGATCGTGGTCATGAACGTGGTGTTTTCCTTTGATTCTATTTTGTCGGCCATTGCACTTGCCGGAGATAACGTTGTGGTCATGGCAACCGCTATCCTGATCGGTGGTGGCTTGATGATCGTACTCGCCGATGGTGTTACTTCCTTCCTGGAGAAAAACCGCATGTATGAAGTTCTTGGCCTGTTCATACTTTTAGTGGTTGGAATTATGTTGTTAAGTGAGGGCGGACACATCGCGCATCTGGAGTTCTTTGATAAACCGATCACGGTAATGAATAAAACCACATTCTACTTTGTGATCGTGGTGATGGTCTTGTCGGATATCGTGCAGTCACGGTATCAGAAAAAGTTATTGATGAAAAAGTCACGCAAAGTGTCAGTTGAAGCCTGAAAATAAAAAAGGCAGGTTTGACGACCTGCCTTTTTAATATATCTTTTCAATAAGTGTTATTGCTTCACTCTTCTTCCTGTTTTTCTTTTACAGGTTTGTCTTTGCTGAACTTGCTGATTACTTCATCCTGTAAAGCCAACCAGCGGGTATAGTTTTTAGAGGCAATTCCGGTTGGGTCCATGTCGAGTACGTTCTTGATGCGTTCACGCATTTGTTTGCGTTGTTGCATGAACATGTTCATGCTTTGTTCCAGATACCCACCCACCATGCCTTGTACATTACTGCCATAAGAGTTGATGATCTGTGACAGGAAGTTGCGATTCAGTACCGTGTTGCCGTGCGTTTCTTGTTCGGTGATGACTTGCAGAAGGATCTGGCAAGTGATGTCATTACCCGTCTTTTTCTCGATCACGGCAAATTCAACCTGATCATTCACGAGTTTGCGAATATCGCTCAAGGTTATGTAGCGACTTTCTTCGGTATCGTATAAGCGTCGGTTTGGATACTTTTTGATTACTCTGGTTTCACTCATCAGCACTGTCCAGTTTTTTAGTTATTTTGCGATTTATTACAATTGTGATGCGTTCGCACATTCTACGCGGTATAACTATCTAAATACAAGTGCGATTTATTTAGTGGTCCGAATCAAACGAATTGAAAATATATTAAATAACAGTACTTTGTGATGGAATACTCGAAACGTTCCAATGAGAAATTGCCCAATCCAAAATGCTTTTAACGCTCTCTTGGTGCAAATGCTTCGGCGGAGCTTGACCAAGAACGACCAGGGCGTCAGTCAGGTTTCTGGCCGCATTTTTGTCGTCCAGTGCTTTGGCGCCGGTTTGTTTGCTGAGTTTCTTTTTGTCCGGACTCAAGGCTAGCGGCAGATGCAGGTAGTCAGGTGGGGAAGCACCCAGGCATTGATACAAATACAATTGGCGTGGCGTTGAATCCAGCAGATCAACCCCGCGCACAATTTCTGTAATGTTTTGGGCGATGTCGTCAACCACTACGGCGAGCTGATATGCGTATAAGCCATCGCGTCGTTTCAAAACAAAATCACCTACCTCGTTTTTCAGGTCTTGTGCCTCTAAGCCGTAAACCCGATCCTTAAACATCAAGATCTGGTCGCTGACCCGCAAACGAATTCCGCAGTTTTCCCGGTGTTCTGTTTGGCTTCTGCACGTGCCAGGATAAACACCACTGGCTAACAGGCTGCGCTCAAGTTTTTCTGAATTTTGTCGGGCGCGTATTTGTTTGTTGCTGCAGTCACAGTAAAACAGCAAGCCTTGTTTGTGCAATTCTTGCAGGGTATGTTCATAAGCCTCACTGCGCTGGCTTTGATACATCAGCGCCTCGTCCCAGTGCAAACCATGCGTCTCAAGACTGTTCAGAATTAATTTATCCGCTCCCGGAATCTCACGAGGCGGATCCAGATCTTCAATACGCACCAGCCATTTTCCTTGTTGGACGCGAGCCTGCAAAAAACTACCCAGAGCTGCAAGCAGTGAACCAAAGTGCAAGGGCCCAGACGGCGAAGGGGCAAACCTACCGCGATAGATCTGCCCCTTGGATGTTGTCATCACAATACTGGATTCAGTCGTGATTGAATCAATCGTGACTATTTGCCCCGTTGTTTTTCCCGGATCTCATCCAGGGTTTTACAATCGATGCACAAACCAGCAGTAGGGCGGGCTTCCAGACGACGTAAGCCGATCTCGATACCACAGGCTTCGCAGTAGCCGTAGTCACCGAGTGACAAGTCTTCCAAGGAGCCATTGATCTTTTTAAGCAGTTTGCGCTCACGGTCACGGGTGCGTAATTCAAGGCTGAATTCCGACTCTTGAGTGGCGCGGTCGCTTGGATCAGGAAAGTTCGCAGCATCGTCTTGCATGTGATCCATTGTGCGATCCACTTCTTCCATCAGATCACGTTTCCAGGCATGCAAGACATCACGAAAATGATTTTGCATGTCACTGCTCATATACGCTTCACCACGTTTGGGCTTATAGGGGTCCACGCCGTGTATAGGGCCAAAGGAACTCGGCTTTAAAGCATCGGCGTTCTTTTTTCTTTTTTCAGGTTTCACCGCACGCACACGCGCGACAGCCACCTTGGTTGGTGCTGTGTATTTATTGGCTGCTTTTTTAGCAGTGGTTTTTTTGCCAGTTGTTTTCTTTGACGCTGATTTCTTTGAGGTGGCTTTTTTAGTCACTTTCTTTTTAGCGCTGGTTTTTCTTTTAGCAGTTTTTTTCTTGGCAACTTTCTTTTTAGCGGTTTTTTTCTTGGTCGCTTTCTTTTTAGATGACTTACGTGCTACTTTTTTCTTGCTGGTTTTGCGTTTCGTAACTTTCTTCTTGGCAACTTTTTTCTTGGACGCTTTCTTTTTGCTCGCTTTCTTTTTCGTAGACTTGCGCGCTACTTTTTTCTTAGTGGTTTTTCTGGCAACTTTCTTTTTGGCCGCTTTCTTTTTCGTAGACTTACGTTTAGCCGTAGTCTTGCGTGCAGTGCTTTTTCTGCTGACTTTTTTCTTGGTGTTTTTCTTTTTGGTTTTCTTACGAGTTGCCATAGTCATATACCTCTCAACCGTGCTTAACGGTTTTTTGCGTGAGTTTACTACCCAGCCAATGTGTCTAAATTGTTAGCAATATATTTTTGCTTATTTATGCAGCGTCAGAATCATACCTGAAAATCCTATCATGACAAGATTTGACGCATTATGGAAGTTTTACTGCCGGATTAGTTACCCAGCCTTTTTGCCGGTGTTCAGCGATAACATCGGTGTAAACCCCGCCGCGCACATTAAACTTCGCACTCAGACGCATGAATCGCGGGTCTAACAGGCTCACCAGGTCGTTGAGTATCTGATTGGTAACGGCCTCATGGTAAGCGCCTTGCTCACGATATGACCACAAATACAGTTTGTAGGACTTCAATTCCACGCATTTCTGGTCTGGAATGTACTCAAGTTTGAGGCTGGCAAAATCTGGATGTCCGGTAACCGGGCAGATACAGGTGAATTCGTGCGTTTCGATCCGTATGGTGTAATCCCGTTGTGGGTGCGGATTTTCAAATGCCAGCATTTCACTAGCCGCTTTGGTGCGATTGCGACTGGCTTCAATTTGTGCGTTTTCGGGTGTGTTACTCATGCTTTCGCTCATTAAATCGGCAATAAAAAAAATCTCTGCAAATGACCCGGAATTTCACCGTTTTTTTGGTGGTCTTTTGCGGGAGCACACTTTACACTATCGCCCCTGAATGTGACATAGCCAGGCGTCACTTTTGTCGTTTCACGGCCTTATAATCAAGAAAAGAACGGATACTTAATGCGTTTAAGCAAGATCAAACTCGCAGGATTCAAATCCTTTGTTGACCCGATAACCATCGATTTTCCCTCCAACCTCGTCGGGGTGGTAGGACCAAATGGCTGCGGCAAATCCAATATTATAGATGCGGTGCGCTGGGTGATGGGCGAATCTTCCGCCAAAACACTGCGTGGTGATTCGATGGCCGATGTCATTTTTAATGGCTCGAGTTCGCGCAAACCGGCCTCCACCGCGAGCATCGAATTGATCTTTGATAACGCTGACGGCACCATTGGGGGTCAATACGCGGCATACACCGAGATCTCGGTGATGCGCAAGGTCACCAAAGACGGCACTTCTGACTATTTTCTAAACGGTACCAAGTGCCGGCGAAAAGACATTACCGGTATTTTCCTGGGCACCGGCCTGGGTCCACGTAGTTACTCGATCATCGAACAAGGCATGGTGTCGAAATTGATCGAGGCCAAGCCCGAGGATCTGCGGGTCTTTCTGGAAGAGGCGGCCGGTATCTCCAAATACAAAGAACGTCGCCGCGAGACTTCTAATCGCATCAAGCACACGCGCGAAAATCTCGATCGCTTGAACGACCTGCGCGAAGAGATCGAAAAACAGTTATTGCATCTTGATCGTCAGGCCAAAGCGGCGGAAAAATACAAGCTCTTCAAACAAGAGGAACGTCAGGCCAAAGCCGAACTTCTTGCATTGCGATTGCGTGATATGCAAGGGCAGTCAGAAGAACAAGAAAAATTTCTAAACGAACATGAAACAGCCGTGCAGAAAGTGCTCGCCGCACAACGTGAAATTGAAGCAAGTATTGAAAAAAGTCGTCAGGAACAAACTGCAGCCAATGACACCTTCAATGAGGCTCAGGGGCGTTTTTACAAAACCGGTTCCGACATATCGCGGCTGGAGCAAGGCATTCAGCACGCCAAAGAACTGCGACAGCGACAACAAGAGCAGCTCGGGCAAACTGAAAATGCGGTCAAAGAGATTCAAAGTCACATCAAACGTGACCAGGAACAGATCGCTATTTTTGCCGAAGAGATTCGCGAGCTCGAACCCCAGCAAGCCGAAACCGAAGCCAAATTACAGGCTTCGCGTAGCGAACTGGAACAAGCCGAAGAGAACATGCAAACCTGGATGCGTGAGTGGGAAGAGCTGAATGCGGCATCCAGTGAAGCACAAAAAAGCACCCACGTTGAACGAACCCGTATTGAGCATTTGGAAAGCCAGATGTCGGCGGAATTGAATCGTCGCGACAAATTGCGTACCGAACGCGGCACGTTTTCGCTGGGATCATTCGAACAAAAACTGACTGAGTTGATGGCAGGTCAAAGCAGTCAGGAAAGCATGGTCAGTCAACTGCAAGCGCGTCTGGATGAAACCACCCAAAACATCACCAGCCTGCGTGAACAAGAACGCGAACTGGGTAAAAGCCTGGACGGGATGCGCCGTGAGCAACAAAAAGCCAGTGGTCGCCTGGCCTCGCTTAAGGCCCTGCAAGAAGCCGCACTGGGTAAAAAATCCGATCATTTGAATGCCTGGCTGAAAAAAGAAGGTCTGGACGCCGCGCCGCGTCTGGGTGAGTCACTGCAGGTTAATGCAGGCTGGGAAAAAGCGCTTGAGACTGTTTTGGGTCCTGCCCTGGAAGCGGTATGCGTGGATAGCATTCGCCATTTTGTGGATGACCTGGCGCAACTGCAAAGCGGTCATGGCATTCTGGTAGACAAGCAACAGAATTCCAGTACACAAAACTCTTTGGCTCAGCAAGTGCAGGGCGAGTTCAGTCAGCTTAGTGTCTTGCAGTCGGTATACACCGCACCTTCATTGAGTGCTGCACTTCAGCAACAAAACACCCTCAAGAGTCACGAGTCGGTCATCACCGCTGATGGCGTTTGGTTGGGTCCCGACTGGGTACGCGTGAGTCGTGATGAAGATACCCGCGCAGGGGTCTTGGCGCGTGAACAGGAAACCCGCGAACTGGAAAGCACGCTTGCCGAACTGGACGCACAGATCAGTGCACAGGCCGAGCAACAGCAACAATTGCGTAGCCAGATCAAACATCAAGAACAAGAGCGCGATGAACAGCAAAGCGAAGCCAACCGGGCAAACCGACAGTTCGCCGATCTACGCGCACGCCTTGAAAGTCAGCAAGAACAGCGCAGTGAACTGAGTGCGCGTATCACCAATATGGACTCGGATCTGGCCACACTGGAACAGCGCATCAGTGACGGTGAAGTACAAACCCGTGAAGCGCGTACCCGTCTGGACGCAGCGCTGAATACCTTGGCCGGATTTGCCGACAAACAACAAGAACTGGACGGCACCCGCGAAGCGGTGCGCAGTACCTTACAAGCCGCACGCAGCAAGGCGCATGCCGATCAGGAGCAGTATCAGGCACTCGCGGTTCGCTTTGAAGCCCGCAAGGCGGCGCATGAATCACTGACACAAAATCTGGAGCGCATGCAAAACCAGATCGCGCAACTCGAAGAACAAAGTTCGGGCTTGCAACGTCAGTTACGCGTCGGGGTGGAGCCGCAAAAAGCACAAGAGCAGGAACTAGCCGACCTCTTAAAACAAAGTGTTGAGATTGAGAATGAGGTCAAGGCGGCACGCAATGCACTCGAAGAGATCGAAACCAAATTAAAGCAACAAGAACAAGATCGTCTCAAGGCTGAAGGCGAAGTACAAGTTGCGCGGGAAGAATTACAAAAAGTGACCCTGGCTTTACAAGAGATTAGGGTGCGTCGCGACACCGTGAACGAACAGTTGCAACAAACCGGTTTTGCGTTTGCCGAACTGGCCGAACAACTCGATGAAGAAGCCACCATCGAAGCTTGGCAAGAACGCCTGGCGTTGCTCGAGCGGCGCATTCAACGTCTGGGTGCTATAAATCTTGCCGCGATCGAAGAATTCAAAGAGCAGTCGGAACGCAAGATCTATCTTGATCAGCAAAACGATGATCTGACGGAAGCACTGGATATTCTCGAGAACGCCATCAAGAAAATTGATAAAGAAACCCGTACGCGTTTTAAAGAAACCTTCGATAAGGTCAATCAGGGCTTTAAAGAAAAGTTCCCGCGCTTGTTCGGTGGCGGTCATGCGTATTTGGAATTAACCGGTGACGATCTTCTGGACACCGGGGTAACAGTTATGGCGCGCCCGCCGGGTAAACGCAATAGCACTATCCATTTATTATCCGGGGGTGAAAAAGCCCTGACCGCGGTTGCCTTGGTGTTCTCGATCTTTGATCTCAATCCTGCACCATTTTGTATGCTCGACGAGGTCGACGCCCCGCTGGATGACGCCAATGTTGGGCGTTATTGCGATATCGTGCGTTCGATGTCTGACCGGGTGCAATTCATTTTCATTACGCATAACAAGATCACCATGGAAATGGCCAAGCAGTTGTCGGGCGTGACCATGCATGAGCCTGGCGTGTCGCGTATTGTGGCTGTCGATGTCGATGAAGCAGTAGAAATGGCGAATTTGTAGAACCGGGCAATTGCATAGCGTAATTTGTTGTTGTGTAAAGAGTTCCTGTTGTATGATGCAAAGGTTATTACTACGATGAAAAATTATTAACTATGAGCGAATTTCGATGGATATTATTGGGTGTGGCACTGGTGGTGTTCCTGGGCACCATTGTGTGGTCGCGGTTTTCCAATAATTCCAAAGCACGTAATCTGTTCGAGACCTATGATGACGAGGAGCTTGGCAAAGACGTGTTGTATGCCGATGATCCGGTAAAGATCGAAGAAGACTTCGGGGTGAGTGAGGTACGCATCATCAAACCGGCGAGCGCGGATTCCGCCTTAACGTCTGAAAGTGACAACTCTGAATTTGCCCGAGAGTCGGGCTCAGGTTTTGGCGATGAAAACAATGCACCACAAGAAGCCGCCGATGAAAACCAGCACATTATTGTTTTACACGTCACGGCCAAACCGGGCGAGACTTTCAAAGGCAATAAACTGTGCCGCACCCTGGAGCATTTCGGTTTAAAGCACGGTAAATACAAAATTTACCATCGCGAAAGTCTGCAAAATCCGGATGTTTCGCTATTCAGTGTCGCCAATATGATCAAGCCGGGTTATTTTGAGGTCGATGCGATCGATTCTTTCACGACCCCTGGAATTTCTTTTTTTCTGGTACTGCCCGGGCCACATGATCCGGTCACAACCTTTAATGAAATGGTGCAAACCGCACGTCAAGTGGCGCAACAAATGTCAGGCGAAATACTCGACGCCGAACGCAGTACATTCAGCACCCAGCGCGCGCAATTGATTCGTGATGAGATTGTAAATTTCATGCATCGCCTGGAAGATGCCTGACGCCTGAACCATCATGGCCGCCAAGAAAACTGAATCCGCTCCAGGGTCCGCACCAGAGTCTGCAGCTGAACCAAATCCGAAAATCATTCAGCGCGTAAAAGAATTACGCCAAAAGATCCGTCTGCACAATCGTCTGTATTACCAACAGGACAATCCCGAGATCCCGGACAGCGAATACGACAAACTGTTTCGTGAACTCCAGGCTCTTGAGCAACAATATCCCGCGCTGTATTCCAGTTCCTCGCCAACCGTTCGGGTTGGTAGCCAGCCACTGGACGCTTTTCACAAGGTCAAACACGCGCAACGCATGTTGTCATTGCAAAATGTATTCACCGAAAAAGAACTCGAAGCCTTTGATAAACGCTTGTGTAAAGCGCTTGAAGTGGACAGTGTTGAATACGTGGCCGAACCCAAACTCGACGGTTTGGCGGTCAGTTTGCGTTACGAACAAGGCATATTAGTCCAGGCGGCCACGCGCGGTGACGGCAGCACCGGCGAAGACATTACGGAAAATGTTCGTACCATTCGCAGCGTGCCCCTGAAACTCTCAGGTGATTTTCCTGAAATCCTGGAAGTGCGAGGTGAAGTGTTTATGCCGCGTTCGGGCTTTGCCCGCATGAATGAGGAATTACGTAAGGCGGATAAAAAAACCTACGCCAATCCGCGTAATTCTGCCGCCGGAAGTTTACGTCAACTTGATTCGCGCATCACCGCGGCCCGCCCGCTGGATATTTATTGTTATGCCCTGGGACTCTGCTCGGATGGCTTTGATTTGCCTGCACATCACTATGACCGCTTGCAGTGGATCAAAACTCTCGGATTTCCGGTCAATGATCTGATCGAGGTGCTTACCGGGGTTAAGGCCTGTGAACGCTATTACCAGAATATCGGCAAACTGCGTGACGGTCTGGATTACGACATCGACGGAGTGGTGTATAAAGTGAATTCCATCGCGCATCAGCAAGAGCTGGGGTTTGTTTCTCGCGCACCGCGCTGGGCCACGGCGCACAAATTTCCGGCGCAAGAACAACTCACGGTGATCGAAGACATTGATTTTCAGGTCGGACGCACCGGCGCGCTGACTCCGGTGGCACGCCTTAAACCGGTGGAAGTGGCCGGGGTGATCGTCAGTAACGCCACTTTGCACAACATGGACGAGATTGAACGCAAAGACATTCGCATCGGTGACACGGTCATCATTCGCCGCGCCGGTGACGTGATTCCCGAAGTGGTCAGTGCCGTTGTGAGTGAAAGACCCAAGTCGGCTAAAAAAGTGCAGCTGCCGGCACGCTGTCCGGTGTGTGATTCAGCGGTTGAACGCAATGAGTCCGAAGCGGTGGCGCGTTGCACCGGTGGCTTCGCCTGTGGCGCGCAACGCAAAGAGGCCATGAAGCATTTTGCTTCCCGCAAGGCCATGGATATCGATGGTCTCGGGGATAAATTGTGTGAACAATTACTGGATGCGGAACTGATCCGGGATCCGTCCGATCTGTACGACTTAAGCGCCGCGGAAGTTGCCGATCTGGAACGCATGGGGCAAAAATCCGCCGATAATCTTATTGCCGGCCTGGAAGCGAGTAAAAAAACCAGCTTGGCGCGGTTTTTATACGCCCTGGGTATTCGTGAGGTTGGAGAAGCCACAGCCGCGAGTCTGGCCGCGCATTTCGGGGACATCGAGCCACTCAAACAGGCCACTCTGGAAGCCTTGATCAATATTTCCGACATTGGTCCGATCATGGCCGGACACATCCACGCGTATTTCCAACGCCCGGAAAACCTCGATCTGGTCCAGCGCTTGATCGAGGCCGGCGTGCACTGGGAAACGGCCGCACCCACCGTCACCAGTGACGCATTGAACGGCCAGGTGTTTGTGATCACCGGCACCCTGAGTAACATGTCGCGGGATGAGGCCAAAGCCGCGTTACAGGCGCTGGGGGCAAAGGTCACGGGCTCGGTGTCAAAAAAGACCGACTATCTGGTGGCAGGTGAAAAGTCCGGCTCCAAACTCAGCAAAGCAGAATCCCTGGGGGTCAAGATTCTGGATGATGAAGCCTTTAAAGCGCTTTTGGCTAAATACGCTTGATTCTGCCTTATAATCCAAACATCCAAGATCAATACCCGATCCCTTCATTCGTATCGATATAAAAAGGCTGGAACATGAAATTTTTACGCACCCTGATCTTTATCGTCTTTTTTGTTCTGGTCGCCTGGATCGCAATAACCTTGATCTGGACTAATAAAGAGGTGGTTGAACTCAATCTCTTGTTTGCCACCTTCGAGCTCAAACTGGGCGAGGCTCTATTGGGCTTTTTTGCACTTGGCATGTTCACCGGAATTTTGTCGATGTTCCTGCCATGGGTGAAACGCGCCAACAAGGCCAGAAAACTGGGTAAAGAATTACGCACCAAGCAAAAAGAAGTGGAAAACCTGCGTAAACTCCCGATGCAAGAGCTGGACTGATCCAGTATTCGACCAGTAATCAATAATTAACTAAAGACCTCACGTGATTGAAACTCTAAAAACCATCGCCTATTTGGGTGTGCTGGCCGCAGCGGTGTATTTTTCTTGGAAAGCCGGGGTGAAAGCGGCACGGCGTGAAGCGCGCAAGAATTCACAACCGCCTTTGAACCTGAATGCCGACTACATGCGTGGTTTGAATTTCATGCTCACCGAGCAACCCGACAAAGCCTTGGATGTGTTTTTGCAAATGGTGGAAGTGGACCACGAGACGGTGGAAACCCATTTTGCCCTGGGCAGTTTGTATCGCAAACGCGGCGAGATCGACCGTGCAATCCGCGTGCATCAAAACCTTATCGCCCGACCGAATTTAAACAAAGTTGAAAAACAAAACGCTTTATTCAATCTGGCTGAAGATTATTTGAGCGCCGGCCTGCTTGATCGAGCAGAGGCCTTGTACGCGCAAATAGAAAAACCGGGTGATCATTACGATCTTGCACAAAAACGTATCTTGAGTCTGGATGAGCAACAAAAAGACTGGGAAAAGGCAATTAAAGTTGCCGAAGCACAAAGCAAGGACAAGCAGGATGTGCAAAGGCTGGCGCATTACTATTGTGAATTGGCGGAACTGGCTTTGCACAAAAATGATCTGCATCAAGCCAAATTACATTTAAAGGGCGCACTTAAGTATGCCAAGGATTTTTTACGTGCCAAGATCATCGCAACGCGTATTGCCGCGAAAGAGGGCAAGCCGGAGCAGGTGGTTAAGCAAATGGCGCTGATTATGGAACACGACATCAATTTGGTGGCCGAGATCATGCCGTCGTTCTTTCGGCTTGCGCAGGAAGAAAACAATACACAAATGTTTGACGAGCAATTATTGAAGATCCTGGACGCGCATCCGCAGTATGTGGATGTCTTGGTCTCGTCACTGGTGCGACACGATCTGGTACAAACGCCGGGCACACGAAAAATTGTACTGGAATACATCAGGCAAGGTCAGCAGTTCAATGCCTTGCACACTTTATTACCGGATGACCTGAGATCCACGCCTGAAGATTTACCGGATGAACGCTTCAATGCAATTCTGGGAGTTTTAAAACTCACCGGGCATGGCAAAGCCGCATTTCAGTGCGTTTCCTGCGGTTACGCCAGTAGCCATCATCAATGGAATTGCCCGGGCTGCAAATCCTGGGATACGGCAAAAGCAACGGCGCAGTATCGCTAATCAATATCGCTAATGAAACCAGAGGCATATATCCAAGAGTAGACACGAAATGAAGACTTCATTCACATAAATGTGACTCATAGAGTTTTGTTTGTTTCACTTTGCTAAAAACCGACAGTCGTATTAACAAATGTACTCTATTTCTATTAACACATTGATTTAGAAGCAGTGTTAAAGAATATGGGGGTTTTTCAGGTGAAAATGCGACACTAGATTCAGAATCATTGTGTCGCTTTTTACGGAACTTTATTATGACGTTTGTTTAGTCTATGTTATTGTTTAGTTTGAATAAATCGTGGTATTTAACCAAACATTAATGGATAATTACCGACATAGAATTATGCGACACTGTGTCGCTGAATAAAACTGTTATGCGATAAAAAAATAAAAATGAAGCTTAGAGGAACAAGGACAGAAAATGAGTATCGTGCTGAGTTGATTTGTACTCATGAACATCAGTTTGGTGCAAAATCTGTCTCGGCTTTTAAAAATGTTCTTTTGAAACTTGGTGAAAACCCAGATAATGCTTATATACTTGAGTGGATACCTGATCAAGGCGAGGACATTCTTTTAATTTACTTATCAGGTGACCGTCTTGTTTCTATTGAGCTTGATCGTAACGATTCTAAAATTGCACCTATAGTTGAGTATCGTGATTTCCATGCTTATACTCAAAAGCAAAGTAAAAGTAATCAAATCAAACTAGCAGTTGCACAAGAGTTAAGTAATGCAACCGCATAACAAGTCGCTGAATAAGGATGCTACTAAAGTAGCACCTATTAGCTAAAACATTATGTGCACAAGAACTTAAGATATGAGTATTGAAGTAATGAAAAAAGAAGTTAGTTCGTTTTTTTTAAACAATCTTGAGCACTTAAACTCTGTCGAGTTTATAAGTTACGAGTATGAAAATAGTAA
>JABDMI010000100.1 GCA_013001575.1 Gammaproteobacteria bacterium | reverse complement strand
CCGATCATGCCGGCCGCTTGAGCATTAATGGCAACATACATCACCGTTTGTCCGGTGGCACGATACGCCTCGGCTTGAGTTTGCATGGAGGCAATATCCGCACCCGCGCCTTGCATCATTTTGGCATTCCCGATGGCCATAATTTTCCCATCCACACTTGCCTGAGCACCTTGCCCGGTAATTGAATTGAAATTGCTGACCTCGGACAACGGCAATCCTTGTTCTTTGGCGGCTTGCACGATCGCTGCGGCGAGCGGGTGTTCACTCGCGGCTTCCAGGGACGCGACCAAACGAAGTATTTCATTCTGGTCAAATCCCGCTAATGCATCGACCTGCATCAAACGCGGGCGTCCTTCGGTGAGGGTTCCGGTCTTATCCACGACGATGGTATCAACTTTTTCAAAGGTTTCCAAAGCCTCGGCGTTTTTGATCAAAATGCCATGCCTGGCTCCTTTGCCGGTGCCGACCATGATCGACATTGGCGTGGCCAGACCCAAGGCGCACGGACAGGCGATGATCAATACCGCCACCGCATTCACGATCGCGTAGGCCATGGCCGGTTGTGGGCCAAACACGCCCCACACGATAAAAGTCACTATGGAGACCAGAATTACCGTTGGCACAAAATACGCCGCAACGGTGTCAGCCAGTTTTTGGATCGGGGCACGTGAACGTTGTGCTTCGGAAACCATTTTTACGATCTGGGCCAACAGGGTGTCATGCCCAACCCGGGTTGCCGTCATGATCAAACTGCCCGTGCCATTCACGGTACCGCCAGTCACCCTGGCACCGGACATTTTTTCCACCGGTATCGGTTCACCGGTGAGCATGGATTCATCCACACTGGAGTGCCCTTCAACCACCTCACCGTCCACCGGGACCTTTTCCCCGGGTCGCACGCGTAACTTGTCGCCCAACTGCACATGAGCCAAATCTATTTCTTCTTCTGTACCATCTTCCCGAATAATGTGGGCCGTGGGTGGCGCGAGTTGCAATAAGGCTTTGATCGCACCCGAGGTCGCACTACGTGCTCTTAATTCCAGAACCTGACCGAGTAACACCAGGGTGGTGATCACGGCCGCGGCTTCAAAATAAATGGCCACATGACCTTCGGCGTTTCGGAAGTTATCCGGGAATAGATCCGGGACAAACACCGCAACACAGGAATACAAAAAAGCCACCCCGACGCCCAAGGCGATCAAGGTGAACATATTCAGATTCCGGGTATTCAGTGATTGCCAGCCACGCACAAAGAACGGCCAGGCACCCCACAACACCACCGGACTGGCCAAGAATAATTGCATCCATTGACCGATTCCCATGGGCACAATTTTTTCCAGTGGGTGACCCGGAATCATTTCGCCCATGGCATACACAAACAACGGCAAAGTTAACAGCGCACTGACCCAAAAACGGCGAGTCATGTCATCCAGTTCGGAGGTATCTTCCCCGGCGTCAAGACTGACGGTTTCCGGCTCCAGCGCCATGCCACAGATCGGGCAACCCGTGTTACTGGTCGCCCTGACCTGGGGATGCATCGGGCAGGTATACACCACACCGCTGTAAGCGTCCGGAATGCTGTCGTATTGACTGGATGCCGTCGCGTCTTGATCGCTGGACGTTTTAACGGGATGACAATGCTGATGATCTTGCATATCGATTCTTGTTATGAAATGAAATCTGTACCGAGGTTTATTATGCGGGAAAAACACACCGGGCCAATAACTATTGACCCGATACTAGATTGAATTGTTATTGCCCAAGAAAAGACTTGGATGAATTACTCGATATAATATTTACTCGATAATATAGTTATAAATCACGGCCAATAACCATAAAAAAACCGCGCTACATAAGGACCACACGATCAAACCGGTCATAAATCCGGTCATGCTCATGGTCCAGCTCATGTCGTGGCCGAGACTCTGAAAATCCATATGGGTCATGTGCTCCGTCATATTCCACATCATGTCGGGAGAAAAGACCACAAATAAGCTGCACAGTATCCAGAGTATCGCCGTGCTCAGGGCGCCGGATAAAGCAAGTTTTGCTGCATTGAGTTTCATCATAATCACCTCTAGCTAATTGAAAGCCAAGCTTTCACGATCTCTACGCTAGGGTATTTATTGGTAATAAATATTGATCTGGGACAAGGTTTTTTCTTACACAGCGAAGCAACGTCCGTGCTCTGTTAAGGCTCAAGCCTTGATCTCGGCGTTCCCGATATTGTAATAGGCGTGTATTTCATTGATCAGATCGCCTTCGAGCTCATAGCATTCACACACCCGCATTTCCAGTCCGGTATTTTTATTGCTAAGGTCATAACGCACCACAAGTTTATTGCCTTCTTGTATCTGATCAAGGATGGTGAACACATTGCCCAGAAACTCGGCGCGGTTCTTGCTCACGATCTCCAGATAGGCGCTCTTGGGGGCGATGGTTCCAAAGGGACTGGTGTGCGAAAAGTCGTCGGTGACCGGGAGTTCTTCAAGCTTACCGGATTCCCAAACGTCGAACCATTTCTGAATGCTGGGGTGGAGAGTGGTCATATTTATTGGATGAGATCAATCAGCGCCTGGGCTTTTTGTTTGTATTCCTCAATCTCCTTTTTGAAGACTTTATAGTTGATGAACTCGGCCGTGGCAATGCGATTCTTATAATCCTGGTCATTCAGGGCGTAATCAATGAACCCGGTGTAGTCTTTTTGACTGATGTAATCCGACCACCACGGGTAAGTTTGCCAATGGGAGAAATTTTTCTGAAAATTGTTGGCACGTAATTCGTCATCCACCTTTATCTCATGCAACATCTCGGTATAGAAGCCGATAATCTCGCCGGAAATAACATTTTCCTGTTGGTCATAGTTGGCGGTGAAATTTTGCAGTAGCCGATAACCTCTCTGATTCAAGGTTAGCTCGGGGTAACCCATGATCAGATATGCCAGGCCCGGGCTATTTTGATAATCCTCTTGAGTCACTTCGGCGTCCAGGTGTTTTTGATAATAAACTTCACTTGAAGCATAAATTTCCAAAATCTTGTCAATGGCCGCAATATTACTGACGAGATTTTTTTTAACCATGGCATGGATGCTCTCCAGTTCCTTGAAGTTTTGACGATCCTCGTTCCAATTATTGACCGCCACTGCCAAGAGTATCCCTACCGCCACCAGCAGGATCTCTCCCAAGGCGTATTTGAGGTAGTTGCCGAACTTACTGTTTGCCAATTGTTCTTTTCTTTGTTTGTTTAATACTTTCACTGCACTGTATTTTGGATTGTTTTCACCCAGGCAAAGTATACATTATCAAATGATACGACCCAGCCTACATAATCGTGGTTTAACCTGTGAATAGCCATAAAAAGCGAATTCCGAATTCCTGATAGGACGCAGTCCGTGATTCAGGATCTCCCAAACCTGACAAGACCCGCGATTGCATACTGGGTGCCTCAAGGGATTCGAATTTTAATCACACTGTGTCTTACTTCCCCGCGGTTAAACCGCGGGGTCCAGTTAAATGAGTATGGATACCGCGGTCAAGCCGCGGTAAGGTATGGTACAAAACACAGGGCACAGCTCCTGAATTCCTGATAGAACGCAGTCCGTAATTCAGGATCACCCAATCCTGACAAGACCCTTGATTGCATCCTGGATGCTCCAAGGGATTCGAATTTTAATCGCACTGTGTCTTACTTCCCCGCGGTTAAACCGCGGGGTCCAGTTAAATGCGTATGGATACCGCGGTCAAGCCGCGGTAAGGTATGGAACATAAAACACAGGGCTCAGTTCCCGAATTCCTGAACTTGATTCAGGATCTCTAAATATTTTGATATTACGCACACCCCATTTTTACTTTTGTATCCCCTATACTGTGTCTTCTAATTAACCCCAATAAAAAGAAAAAATTATGACGGACTTTATTAATAAAACCGCCTTTGTGACCGGCGCTGCTTCAGGCATCGGTTTAGCCATTTCCCGGGCCTTGCTCGATCACGGAACCCGGGTAATGATGGCCGACATCAATGCCGAAGGACTGGCTGCTGCAGCCGAT
>JABDMI010000099.1 GCA_013001575.1 Gammaproteobacteria bacterium | reverse complement strand
GGAATTCGACCGTATTGCAGTTCAGACATTTTGGCCAGATCACCCGCACGTTTAGCCGCATCCATGTCGATCTTGGCTTGTTCCAGCTGTTCTTTGATCAGAGTTGCGCCTTGCATTATGGCTTTTTCCGCTTTCCAGACCTCGTCCAGATCCGCGTACTCTTTGCCCACTTTTTCAATTTCGGTTTCCAGGGCACTTAAGCGTTTTTGCGAGGCTTCATCGGTCTCCTGACGTAATGACTCACGCTCGATCTTTAACTGAATCAAGCGACGATCAAGTTTGTCCATGGATTCCGGCATGGAGTCGATCTCGATGCGAATCCGTGACGCCGCTTCATCGATCAGATCAATCGCTTTATCCGGAAGTTGTCGGTCAGTAATGTATCGGTTTGACAATACCGCGGCATTCACAATGGCCGAATCGGTGATATCTACCCCGTGATGCACCTCGTAGCGTTCTTTTAAGCCACGCAAAATTGCCACCGTGTCTTCGACACTCGGCTCATCCACCAGAATCTTTAAAAAGCGTCGCTCCAGAGCTTCGTCTTTTTCAACGTATTCACGATATTCGTCCAGGGTGGTCGCGCCCACACAATGCAATTCACCCCGCGCCAAGGCCGGTTTTAACATGTTGCCGGCATCCAGTGCGCCGTCGGTTTTACCCGCGCCAACAATGGTGTGCATTTCGTCGATGAATAAAATGATCTGGCCTTCTTGTTGTTTGACCTCGTTCAAAACCGCTTTCAGGCGTTCTTCAAATTCACCACGATATTTTGCACCCGCGATCAAGGAGCCGACATCCAGACTCAGGATGCGTTTGTTTTTCATGCCTTCGGGCACTTCGCCATTGATGATGCGTTGCGCGAGCGCCTCCACAATTGCGGTTTTACCCACGCCCGGTTCACCGATCAACACAGGGTTGTTCTTGCGACGTCGTTGTAATACCTCAATGGTGCGGCGAATTTCATCATCGCGACCTATAATTGGATCGAGTTTGCCTTGTTCGGCTTTTCCGGTCAGGTCAATGGTGTATTTATCCAGTGCCTGACGGGAATCTTCGGCATTGGCATCGGTTACGGCTTGCCCTCCGCGTAAATCTTCAACCGCCTGGTTCAAGGCGTTTAAAGTGACTCCGGCATCTTTCAAAAATCCGGCAACCTGGTCTTTGGAAGCTACCGCGGCCAGAACAAATAATTCACTGGCAATGAATTGATCGCCGCGGTCTTGGGCCAGTTTGTCCGTGACATTCAGCAAGCGTGACAGATCATTGGAAAAATGCACTTCACCGGCATTGCCTTCCACACTGGCTTGACGTGACAAAAAGTCATCCAGCTCTTTGGCCAGTTGATTGGAATTCGCACCCGCTTTGTTTAATAAGGGACGAACCGATCCGCCCTCTTGGCGCAACATGGCCAAAAGCACGTGGCTTGGTTCTATAAATTGATGGCCCTTGCCGACCGCCAAAGATTGGGCATCGGAAAGCGCCATTTGGAATTTACTGGTAAGTTTATCCATTCTCATAATCGTATTTGCAGATTTTCTGCGGGTTATTTAGTTGCTCTATAGGTGGGGTCGATTGCAGACTTTTCAAGCATATCAGATTAGCTATTTAGCCTCTCGGCGACAGGGATCGTGCTTAGTGCAAGGTCGCATGTGAAAAATACACCACAAGAATTCCCAAACCGATCAAGAGAATTTGTTTAATCGAGTTTCCTGCGTCTACACGACGATGCAATCCGGGAATGAGGTCAGCAACTGCTATGTAAATAAAACTCGAGGCGGCAAAACCCAGTACATAGGGTAAAAATTCTTGCAGGTCTTTCAAGGCATAGTATCCAAGAATGCCCCCAAACACGGCGGTCAAACTAGCGGCTAAATTAGTGTAAAAAGCCCGCTTTTTAGACATACCACTGTCGAGTAAAATGGCCACATCGCCAACTTCCTGAGGCACCTCGTGCGCGATAACCGCCAAGGCCGTCACCACACCCAGATGAAAGTCGGTTAAGAAGGCGGCGGCAATTAAAATACCGTCAAGAAAATTGTGTACGCCGTCACCAAGCAGGATCATTTGGCCACTGGCGGCCTGTCTTTGAGCATCGGTGGGCTCAAAACTTGGCACGGTCTGGACGTGTTGGTGATAATCCCCGTGGTCATCGTGGTGCGATTGCACACTGGTTAAAGTATGCGCCTCGCAATGGTCATTATGGCAATGTCGCCACAGTACGGTTTTTTCCAGTATAAAAAAAGTCACAATACCAATCAGGATAGAGAGCCCCAGATTATGAAAGTTCTCCGAACCCGCCATTTGCAATGCATGCGGTAACAAACCTAAAAATGCTGCACCAAGTAATGCTCCAGTCGCGAAACTGACCAAATGCGGCACCAGACCATCCCGGCGTTTGCCCGAGATCAACAAAAGCATACTGGCCGCCAGAATGCTGAGAATTCCACCCAGGGCGGTAAAAAAAATGATGCCATTCAAAGTGCTCATATACTTACTCTTCTTTGTTAAATCAGGTCACTTAACCAAATAAGGCTTGCCATGCGTCCGCAATGCGGGTCTTGTTGTATGTCTGCTTGATGCGTGTGCCGGCGGTGCGAATAATACTCCGATTCTTGGGCATACGTGCATTGATCGCCGCCACTGATCGCATCGATTCCCAGGGATTGCAATTCCAGACGAGCCAGATGATAAATATCACAAGCGTATTTGTTATTGGTTTTTTGACTGAACGCCTCGGGTGCTACCGGGATTTGCTTTGCACAAGTGTCTAGAACCTCTTTGCCCACTTCAAAGTATTTTTGACTGATTGCCGGACCCAGCCACACCCGACATTCGCTGGCTTTGATGTCCAGAGCCGTGATAAATGCATTCAGACTTTTTCGAAGTATGCCGCGCGCAAGTCCACGCCATCCAGCGTGAATGGCCGCAATACCACGCCCTTTACAGTCGGTGACCAACACGGGTAAACAATCGGCGGTCATGATGACCAACACTTGCCGGGCAGTTCGGGTGAATGTGGCGTCCGCCTGCAATGTGTTGGACCGCAATACAGCGTTTTTTTGCAATTCATCCACATCCAGCATGCGGTCTGAATGAACCTGGTCCAGCCAATGTGGTTCAGCGGGTAATGCCAGTGCTAGTTTCAATAGTTCGCGATTTTGGGTAACGCGTTCAGGCTTATCACCCACATGACTTGCAAGATTAAAGCCCTCATACGGATTGGCCGGGTCAATTGATTGGCGTAAAGTCGTACAAGCCAAGACATGCGCGGGGACATCCCAATCCGGCAACAACAATTTCAAGCGAAATTTGCCTTGCTCATTTGACATTAGGATTCCTTGTCGGCCGACAATTCATCTACCAGATTCTGCATGTCATGCGGCATCGGAATTTGCCATTGATAATATTTTCCCTGTTCAGGATGCATGAATCCCAGCTGTGTAGCATGCAGAGCCTGACGCTTAAAGCCACGCAGCGCAGTTTGCAATGCCTCACTGGCCCCTTTAGGGATCTGTAAACGACCACCGTAAACCTGATCTCCCACCAGAGGGTGGGATTTCCAGGCCATGTGCACACGGATCTGGTGAGTTCGTCCGGTTTCCAGTTTGCAGCGGATCAGGGTGTGGCGAGAAAATTTTTGCACTACTCTAAAGTGCGTGGTGGCAGGTTTTGCCGAGTTGGAACTGGCGGATAAAACCGACATTTTGGTGCGTTGGCTGGGATGCCTGCCAATTGGTTTATCAATCGTGCCGCCAGCCGTAGGCACGCCTCGACATACAGCCAGATATTCACGCTTGACCAGACGTTGTTCGAGCTCACTGACTAAATGCGCATGCGCCACCAGTGTTTTTGCCACAACCATCAAACCGGTGGTGTCTTTATCGAGTCGATGCACAATCCCGGCTCTGGGAACTTGCTCCAACTCGGGCAAGTAATGCAACAAGCCATTCATCAAGGTGCGGTCGCTATTGCCCGCCCCGGGATGCACGACCAAGCCTTTGGGCTTATTGATGATGATCACGGCTTCATCTTCATAAACAATGGGCAGATCAATGGACTGCGCCTCGGTATGCACGATCACTTCGGGCTCCACGGTCATAACGATCTTCATGCCACTGGCGAGTTTCTCGCGCGGTTTTAACTGTTGCCCATCGACCAGGATTTTGCCGGACTTGATCCAGGTCTGTAAGCGCGCACGTGAATACTCCGGGAACAATTTGGCCACGATCACATCGAAGCGCTTGCCCGCCAATTCTGCTGGAACGGCTTCAAGTAGTCGCCCGGTATTTGGCTCTTGGGCCGCTGGCGATGGGTCGTTTGAATTTTTGATGTCAGACATGGATATAAACAGGTTTTGGATAGTCTATAATGCTTGATTAGGAAACTGGGCCGCAATGCTTAAAAATACCGCATTTTCCAGGCTTTGAATTTGAAAATATTGACCAAGAGTAAATCGTGCAAACATCTAATTTAACACAATCTCGTATTTCACCTGTAAGCGTCTTGATTGCTGCGGGCTTAAGTGCCTTGCTGATGCTGACAGGTTGCGCTTCCAATTCTGATGACGGTTCAGAATCCGTGAGAAGTTCACGCCTGACCCCGGATGAAGCGATTGAATACTTATTTAAGCGGGGCGAACGCTACATGAATTCGGGCAACTTTCAATCGGCAGTTTCCGCGTTTGAACAGCTGGAAACCCAGTATCCACTCAGTAAAGCAACACGCCAAGCGCAAATGAACCTGATTTATTGCTATTACAAACAGAAAAATTCCGAATTGGCCATCGATGCTGCAAACCAGTTCATCAAGGAAAACCCTATTCATCCCAAACTGGATTATGTGTATTACCTGTTGGGTCTGGTTCACTTTGATGAAGAAAATAATCGCGTAGAAAATCTTTTGCGCATTGATCGCAGCAAACGCCCGCAAAACGAAATGCAAGATTCCATGGAATATTTCCAGACCTTGGTCAGCAAGTATCCATCCAGTGAATATGCCACAGATGCCAAACAACGCATCATTTTTATTCGTGAACGTCTGGCAAATTATGACCTCAAGGTCGCGCAGTATTATGTACGTCGTGGCATTCACATTGCAGCTGCCAACCGGGCTAAAAATATTTTAGAAAAATACCCTGACACTCAAGCCGCGCGTCAGGCACTGGATATATTGCAGATCAGTTACACGGGCATGGGCATGCATGATCTTGCCGCTGATATTAGTCGGGTCAAGCAAGCAAACTAATACTCGAATAAATCGCAGTAGATAAAAAAACCGGACTAGTGTCCGGTTTTTTTTGCGAAAAACAATCTTGCAATTAATACCCCGAGGTGATCGGATAACGCCAGTCTTTTCCGAAGGCTCTGGAACTTATGCGTACTCCAGGTGGCGCCTGACGACGTTTGTATTCATTGCGCTTGACCATGTGCAATACTCGTTTTACCGTTTCCAGGTCATAGCCCATGGCCACAATATGCTCGACCGATTGATCGTCTTCTATGAATGCTTCCAGGATCGCATCTAAAATTTCATAATCGGGCAATGAGTCTGAGTCCTTTTGGTCAAAGCGTAATTCGGCCGTTGGTGGTCGCTCGATCACGACTTCAGGAATGGCTTGGGACAAGGTATTTCGATAGCGAGCCAAGTCGTATACCAGGGTTTTTACACAATCCTTGATCGGTGCATATCCACCCGCCATATCTCCATACAAGGTACAGTAACCGACTGCCATTTCGGATTTATTGCCGGTAGTCAGAACCATGTAGCCGGTTTTGTTCGAGATCGCCATTAACATCACACCCCGACAGCGTGCCTGAATGTTCTCTTCGGTGACCCCGGGTACAGTACCAGACAAAACTGCATCAAGCGCATCAACACTGGCTTTGTACATTCCTTCAATCGGGAAGCTATCGTATTGCACCCCTAGCCATTCGGCCTGACGCGCCGCTTCGCTTTCGCTTAAATCGGAAGTGTACTTTGAGGGCATCATTACCGCTCTAACCCGATCTGCGCCCAAGGCGTCTACCGCGATAGCCAATGTTACCGCCGAATCTATTCCGCCGGATAAACCTAATACAATGCCAGGGAAACGGTTTTTATTAACATAGTCGCGTGTGCCGACCACCAGGGCGTCCCAGGTTTGTTGCAAAAATGACGGTTGTGGCGGAAGCGGTGTTTGCACGGGCTCCCAGCGACCGGATTCCTGTGTGAAGGTCGTGACTAATATTCCCTCGCTGAAAGGAGTCAGTCGATTGGTAATCTTGCCATCCGAATTTGTGACCAGTGAAGACCCGTCAAACACCAGTTCGTCTTGCCCGCCTACCCAATTACCGTACACAATTGGTGCATCAATTCTTTTTGAAACGTCTTGTATTACTTTTTCTCGTGCGGATATCTTTCTCACATGATAAGGAGAGGCATTAATATTCAAGATGATCTCGGCGCCAGCTTTAACCGCCTGTTTTAATGGAAACTCTTCCCAAAGATCTTCGCAAATGGTTAAGCCGATATCCGCGCCTTTATATTCGACCACCATTGCCTGGTCACCGGGAGTGAAATAGCGTTTTTCATCAAACACCGCATAGTTAGGCAAACATTGCTTGTAATAGCGCGCCAGCTCATCACCGTTGTATAAAAAACTTGCGGCATTATAGATTTTGTCATCTTGATAATCCGGATAACCAATGACTACGGCAATATCCTTAATCTCATTCTTGATTTTTTTGAAAGCTTTTTGTACTCGCCATTGCAGTCCGGCGTGTAACAACAAGTCCTCGGGTGGGTAACCGGTCAAAGTCAATTCGGGAAAAACAATAATGTCAGCTTGATGCTCATCACGTGCCTGATTAGATAAGGCAATTACCTGTTCGCAATGTTTTTGAATGTCACCGACCAGACCATTCATTTGGGCAACAGCGATTATTAATTTTTCTGAGGACATAGAAATTCTTGTATAAAAATCTTATCGAATCCGGACATAAAGTATAAAGGATTCAATAAAAAAGGGAGCATAAAGCTCCCTGTTAAATCATTTTACAGACAGTATTTAGGCGCCCAGACGTTGCTTGATCGCACTGCCAAGTTCGGCTGGCGAACGCACCGTGGTTACCCCGGCCGCGTTCAAGGCTCTGAATTTTTCATCTGCCGTACCTTTACCGCCCGAAACGATCGCACCGGCATGGCCCATGCGCTTGCCTGGAGGCGCTGTCACTCCGGCTATATATGCCACAACCGGTTTGCTCACGTGCTCTTTAATGTATTCGGCTGCGGCTTCTTCATCGGTACCGCCAATCTCGCCGACCATGATTATGCCCTCGGTCTGTGGATCCTGTTCAAACAATTCGAGTACGTCGATAAAGTTTAGGCCTCGTACCGGATCACCTCCGATCCCGACACAGGTCGATTGTCCGAGACCGTTTGTGGTGGTTTGAAAAACCGCTTCATAGGTTAATGTTCCAGAGCGAGAAACAACTCCTATCTTCCCGGGCTGATGAATGGACGCAGGCATGATTCCAATCTTGGCTTCCCCTGGCGTGATGATGCCAGGGCAATTTGGACCAATTAACCTACAATCGAATTCATCCATGGCCGCTTTCACCTTGACCATGTCCAGAACCGGAATGCCTTCGGTGATACACACGACCAGCTTGATGCCAGCTGCTGCTGCCTCAAGAATGGCGTCTGCGGCAAATCCAGCCGGCACGTAGATCATGCTGACATCGGCACCCGTTGCATCAACCGCTTCTGCAACGGTATTGAAAACCGGCAAACCCAAATGGGTTTCACCACCACGGCCGGGAGTAACACCGCCAACCATATTCGTTCCGTAGGCAATACATTGCTCGGAATGGAATGTGCCTTGTCGGCCGGTAAAACCCTGACAAATAATTTTTGAATTCTTGTTAACCAAAATACTCATGAAATGTTCCAGACAATAATGTTAGTGATAGTTTTTATAATGTGATTACGCGGCCGCAACGGCTTTTTTGGCCGCATCGGTTAATCCATCGGCGGCCAAAATGTCGAGACCACTGTTAGCCAGCAGCTCACGACCTTTTTCAACATTGGTGCCTTCCAGGCGTGCAATTACCGGGACCTTGACGCCAACCTCTTTGACCGCTTGAATGATGCCTTCGGCGATCAGGTCACATCTAACGATGCCCCCGAAAATATTGACCAGAACGGCTTTGACTTTTTTATTCGACAGGATCAGTTTAAAGGCTTCGGTCACGCGTTCGGCTGTGGCGCCCCCGCCAACATCCAAAAAGTTGGCCGGCTCGCCGCCGTGCAATTTGATCAAGTCCATGGTTGCCATCGCCAGTCCGGCACCATTCACCATACAGGCAATATCGCCGTCCAGAGTGACATAATTCAAGTCATGCGCGCTGGCACGATTTTCCATTTCGTCTTCCTGGCTGATATCACGATAGGCTTTCATTTCGGTTTGACGGAATAAAGAATTGTCTTCGATATTAACCTTGGCATCCAGTGCAATAACGCGATCGTCTTTGGTTATGATCAATGGATTGATCTCGAGCATGCTGAGATCTTTTTCAATGAACAATTTATACATGCTCAACAAAACTTTAGTGAACTCGCGGATATGCGCTTTGCCAAGACCGATACCAAATCCAAGCGCACGGGCCTGATACGGCATCATGCCGGTGACCGGATTGATGTTTGTGGTCACAATGCGTTCGGGAGTTTTCTCGGCAACCTCTTCGATATCCATACCACCATCAGCCGAAGCCATGACCGAAACTCTTTCCGAGGCGCGATCGATCACAAAACTCAAATACAATTCGCGCTCGATCTGGGAACCCGATTCCACATAGACTATATTAATCGGCAGTCCTTCGGGTCCGGTTTGATGCGTGACCAGCACGCCACCAATGAGTGCTTTGGCGGCTTCGCGGACTTCGTCAAAACTGCGGCACAGTTTCACCCCGCCGGCTTTTCCGCGTCCACCGGCGTGTACTTGGGCTTTCACCACCCAAAGTTCGCCGCCAAGTTCTTTGGCAGCTTTAACGGCATTGTCAGGGCTGTCGGCAGCAATACCTTCTGGAACCGGAATGGCATAAGTTCTAAATACTTGTTTTGATTGATACTCGTGAAGATTCATCGATAGTCCTAACTCAAGGTAATAAAAAAGTTTGCACAGGCCGAAGTAGCGACCAAGGGCGCGTATTTTCCCTGAAAGTCAGATACATAGCAAAATTGCCGATAAATTCAGCATTAAACAAGTCCGTAAAAAGGAAATGATTAGGTATAACTCGTTAATTAACATACAATTTATACATGCAGAGTCCTATAGCCGTCGACAAGTTACATAAGGCAGAGTCCGAAATTGCCTGGCGTTTATTGAGTATCGTGAATCTGGTGCGCTTAATTCTCGCAAGCACTTTATTGGTCATTTTTGAATTTTCCGGGTTCAACAGTCCCTGGGGGGGGGTGCATCCCGAATATTTCCGGCTTGGTGTAGTTGCCCTCTTGAGTGTCAGTATCGTCATGAGCTACGCGATCCTGAAACAACGGCCCGGACAAAAATTATTAGCCTTCGCGGGCAGTCTGTTGGATAGCATCATTTTTGCGGTATTGATGCACAGTAGTGGCGGCTACGGCAGCGGCCTGGGCGTGATGTTATTGTTGTCTTTATCAACTGCCGCTTTAATTCTCACACGCCAACTCAGCCTGATCACTTCGGCGGCTGCGGTAATCGCACTCCTCGGACAGCACATACTTTCCGACTTTGAGTCGCCCGAAATGATCACAGACTACACCGGAGCAGGACTCCTCGGTTTGTTATTCTTTATAACCAGTATCGGGGCGCAACGCTTTGGTGAGCGCTATCGTGAGACTGAAGCATTGGCAAGACGCCGTGGTGTTGATATTGCCAATTTGTCGCAACTGAATGATTATGTTGTGCAGCGTATGCGCGAAAGTATTGTTGTGCTTGATGAGCACGGAAACACCCGTTTAATGAATCAATCCGCAGCCCGTCTACTCGGTGCGCACAATCCTAAAAGCAAATACAAGTTGTCAGAGTTATCACCCAAGCTTTACGGTTACTGGAAAGACTCTTTACGAAGTGTGCACCAACGGGATGACCACATCATTACCCTGGATGGTTTTACTAACATGTTACCAAGCTTTGTGCCGCTTGGTAGTCAGGCGAGTGATGGTACTTTACTATTCCTTGAAGACCTGAGTATTATTCAAGAAAAAGTTCAACAATCCAAACTCGCTGCCCTTGGCCGTCTGAGTGCCAGTATCGCACATGAAATTCGAAACCCGCTGGGCGCTATCAGTCATGCCAATCAATTATTAAGTGAATCAGAAAATCTGAATTCCGATGATCATTACTTCACTAATCTGATTACCAAGCAGGTCAAACGAATGAATCAGATCATTGAAAATGTTCAGGGGCTCACACGTGCTCCACTGGACAAGCCCGAAGAACTAGATCTACATGAATGGCTGGAAAGTTTTGTAGAGGAATTTATCCAAACCATGGAATTAGAAACCGGACAGATCGCTTTTGAGTTTTATAATTCACCCAAGTTCAGCCCGGTAGAACCACGTCATCATGTGTCTTTTGGCGAATCTCAACTACGTCAGGTGATTGGTAATATTTTTCATAACGCACTCATCCATGCCGTTGAAGATACTGCGGACTTGAAAATTATTTGTCGCACTCGCAAACATGAGATTTCCGATCGATTCATGTTGGAAATACTGGATAACGGCAAAGGCATTGATGCAGAAGAAGCCGAGCAACTGTTTGAGCCTTTTCATTCGAGTGTAAGCACAGGAAGTGGCTTGGGCTTGTATATTGCCCGTGAGATGTGCAGTTTAAACTACGCTCAATTAAGCGTTATAAATCATAAAAAACACGATGGTGCCTGCTTTAGAATACTATTTGCTGATACAGAACGCTGGACCCATAAAGAGTGACCTTAAAGAATTAAATAAAATCGGGATATGCGAAGTGACTAAAAACAAAAAAAACAAAAAGCAATCATTGATCTTGGTGGTTGATGACGAACAAGATATTCTCGATCTGCTCAGCATCACACTTAAACGCATGGGTTTAAAAAGCGTCACCGCAGCCAATCTTGCCGATGGGAAAGCTGCTTTGCATAAAAACGAGATTGACCTTTGCCTCACCGATATGCGCTTACCGGATGGGAATGGTCTCGAACTGGTAGAGTACATGCAACAACATTTTAATAAAATACCTGTGGCGGTTATTACTGCCCATGGAAATGTTGAGGCCGCAGTTAAAGCGCTGAAATTGGGCGCGTTTGATTTCGTCTCAAAACCGGTAGATCTAAACTGGTTACGTCAGCTTATCCAGAGTGCAATTAATATCGATGCGGAAGACTCCGATTCTGATGAAATGCAAGATAAGCGAGGCAAACCATTGATCGGGGCCTCAGAGGTAATGCAAAAACTAAAGACCATGATCCGTAAGGTTTCCCGCAGTCAAGCACCGGTGCATATACGGGGTGAATCCGGCACCGGTAAAGAGTTGGTTGCACGCCTGATCCACGACACCGGTCCAAGAGCGGATGAGCCCTTTGTACCCGTCAACTGTGGCGCGATTCCTTCAGAATTAATGGAAAGTGAATTGTTTGGGCACAAAAAAGGCAGTTTTACCGGAGCAACATCTGACAAACAGGGGCTTATTCAATCTGCCGATGGTGGCACTCTGTTTCTGGATGAACTGGGAGATCTACCCTTACACATGCAAGTCAAATTACTCCGGGTAATACAGGAAAAAGCCGTGCGCCCGGTTGGCGGCAACCAGGAAATCAATGTGAATGTACGTTTTTTAAGTGCCACACATAAAGACTTGTTGGAAAAAGTGAAAGAAGGCGCGTTCCGAGAAGATCTTTATTATCGCATCAATGTCATAGACCTGACCGTACCGCCATTACGCGACCGCAATAACGACATCTTATTGATGGCCAATTTTATTTTAAACAGGATTGCCGAAGATAATAATTCTGAAGCCCTCGAATTATCTGACACAGCTAAAAATGCATTATTAGATTACCACTTTCCAGGAAACGTCCGAGAGCTGGAAAACATTCTCGAACGCGCAGTAGCTTTAAGCGATGGCGGACAAATCACTGAAAATGATCTAACACTACGCACCAAAATCCCAGAAACCGTAATGGATACATCGGCAAGCGGCCTACACACCGCGCTGCAAGCTCAAGAGCGTAAGATCATCGAACAGGCCCTGGCCGAACACAAATACAATAAAACCAAAACCGCTAAAGCC
>JABDMI010000098.1 GCA_013001575.1 Gammaproteobacteria bacterium | reverse complement strand
ACACCGGCTGGAACTTTCACGGCATTGAGTTGATTCAAGCGTGCGCCATCTTGGCCGATGTATTCAAAGCCCAGATCTTCCAGTCCCGATCTCAATAACATGTGCATATCACGATGCCGTTGCCAGGCATTGTCCAAGCCTTCTTCGTGCAACATGACCAGTGATTCATGCAAGGCGTATAAAGCATTGACCGGCGCGGTGTGGTGATAACTACGTTTTCCACCGGTCGAATTCGAATGGCCCCAATAGCCCATGATCAGGCTCATGTCCAAGAACCAGCTTTGCACCGGCGTTTTTCGATTAGCGATGACATCAACCGCTTTTTGGGAAAACGACACTGGCGAAATTCCCGGTAAGCAGGACAAACATTTTTGTGAGCCGGAATAAATGGCATCAATACCCCAGTCATCTACACGTAATTCCGAACCGCCAAATGAGGTCACGGCGTCAACCAGACTTAGACAATCGTATTGATCAGCCAGAGCACACAAGGTTTTGGCATCGGATAAGGCACCGGTTGAGGTTTCCGCGTGCACAAAAGCGAGAATTTTGGCATCAGGATTGGCTTTAAGGGCGTCCTCAACTTTTTCCGGATCCACCGGGTCACCCCATGCGTCATCCACCATCACAGCCGTTGCACCACAGCGTTCGACATTGTGGCGCATGCGCTCACCAAACACGCCATTGCGGCACACAATAACCTTGTCGCCCGCTTCGAGCAGATTTACAAAACAGGCTTCCATGCCAGCCGAACCCGGCGCCGAGATCGGCATGCTCAATGCATTCTCGGTTAAAAATGCTTTTTGCAACATGAGCTTCACTTCATCCATCATACGAATGAATTCAGGATCGAGATGACCGATGGTGGGTCGTGCGCTGGCTTCCAGAACGCGTGGATGCACATCGGAAGGACCGGGGCCCATGAGTGTGCGGACGGGTGGATGAAAGGATCGGATCGCTGATGACATAAGGGGCTCAATGCTGAAGTGGATGAAAGGCCCGTATTTTAGGCGATTGTCCGACCTTGTGTCGTACGTTTAAACGACACTTTTCTGTTTTTTTAAATGCTTGTGCGGCTACAAGATCGTACTGCAGCTAGACGCCTCGTTGATCTTGGCTTGTGGCACCAGGGTGGTTTGGGTAACCGGTAAGAATTCATAGGTTTTGGTGGTGCCGCGTTTGTCGGTGTACACAGAAACATTCGATTTGACCCGTGCGTTACCGGAAATATTCCATCCGGCCAGGTCCTGGCCATTACGCAGTCCGGCACGGTACGCGCCCGAGGCCACTTTGAGGCCGGTAATGCGTTTATCTTCTTCACTGCGGTCGAGGTCAAAGCCCGGGTCAAAATCCCCCATGGCCTCCTTGTACAAGCTCAGGCAAGGACTCAGCATGTCGAGACTGAGATCAACCGTCTGCCCACGTTGCACAACCGCACGAATATGTTTGCCCATGTCTTTGCCAACGCGATTTTGCAGATTGAACAACAAACTCCGGTTTGATGCGGCGGTATGACTGGTGGTGCCGTCACTGTGTTCAAGCATTTTCTGGATCATGTCACGTAAACGTCCATCCGAAACCAGACGCATACGCTGGTCGACCAGCATGGCAATTAAAAAGCCGCGTTGATAGGGCACGCGTTCGATATTACGATCGTGCCAAAAACCGTGTGCAATCGACACATTGTCGATATTGCGTTTTGGATTAAGCCAGTAATTCCGTAAAAATCCGTTCAGCATGGCCACGTAATTTTCCAGGGTGATGAGACGGCGTTGATACAGCACATGCAAACTGAAATAGTCGGTAAAGCCCTCGGTGAACCAGTAGCCCAGGGCTTCGGGGTCTTCACTGGTTTTGAGTTCATGCCCGATCCACTGATGCATCATTTCATGCGCCAGCACGAAACCAATGGTGGTATTGGGCTCATCAAAGTCGGTTTGCATCAGCTTTGCAGCAGGGTTGGCAAACATTGCAAAACTGTTGTGCAAACTGGTGCCGCCAATGGAAATGCCATCGAGACCTTTGTCCACTTCAACCAGGCTGATCAAAAATGGTTCGGCGTCGGGATTCACCGCTTCACCAAAAAACTCGCGTTCACTTTGCACAATTTGTCGTGACAGACTGGCAAATTCCTCGTCACTGAATAACCAGTCCGATTTTTGCATGGCAACTCTCACGATGCCATACGGGGTTAGCGTTTCATGCAAGTGAATGTCTCCGGCCAGAAAGACCGAGCTTAACAAGGCACTTTTACTCAGTACTTCGTATTTATTCTGTTGCGGGTTGGCCGCTACGGCTTGGGCCGTACGCCAGTTGAGAGCTTCAAAATCCTGCCATTGCACGTTCACGTTAACCAGATCGGTCATACCATCCTCGGGCAAGACCAGGAATAAATGTCCGACCGCATGAAACAGATTTTTATTTAATATCGCCCGGTACTGGGTATTTGAACTATCGGCATTGCGATTGGCTGGAATGTAATAATGCAATTCAATCCATTGCCCGGGGTTGGTGTTAATGCGCCAGCGTTTTTGTCCCTGCGGTTTCAGATAAATCTGTTCGCCGCTGTCTAGGTAGGCTTTGATGTATTGAAACGTCTGGTCATTGGAAGTACCGGCCCATTGTTGTTGGGCGGATACCGTGGTGGTGTTGCCAGAGATCGCCTGAAAACGCACAACCACACCAATCGGGCCACCAGCCTGCAAGGGTGCCGTAAAACGGATCTGCAAAGGGCGTGGCGTTATGCGGTATTTATTGTCCGGCAGATGTTCGTGCAGGCGATCCATGCTGTGGGCCGAAACGCTTGAAGGCATACTTGTTACACAAGCCAGTGCTAAGAGTAAAAAGAATGCATTCAGGGTTTTTTTCATTGGCCACACGGTTTGGTTGATTGCCTCATTAATTACGACCCGAATTTTTGTTACAAGTTCGGATGCCACAAGTTCGGATACTATTCAGACCGAGTGAATTGTAATGAATATTACACACTAAAAAGCCCCGCGTTGCGGGGCTTGGCAAGACCTTGGCAATATTTAACCCTGATCCAGTAATTCACGTAAATTGATCACCGCCGAATTCGCGCGTGACAGATACGAGGCCATGACTAATGAATGATTGGCGGTAAAACCGTAACCGCCGCCGTTCAAGATCACCGGACTGCGGATTGGATCCAGACTGGCCTCCAGTTCGCGAATGATCTGGCGAAGACTCACGGTGGCATTCTTGTCGTCCAATACATCGGCGAAATCAAATTCGGCCGCGCGCAAGAAATGCAACAATGCCCAGGCGGTTCCGCGAGCTTCAAAGAAAACGTCATCGATCTCCATCCACGGCGTTTTGACCGCCAGACTGTCTGGACGCGGGGTGGAAGAACTGGCGGTCTTGTCACCGGCCAGATCGGTGTTGACCCGTTCCTGACCTACACTGGCCGAGAGGCGGGCGGATAAACTGCCCAGACGTTTTTCCACCACGATCAACCATTCCCGCAGATTGTCGGCACGTGCATAGAATTGCCCGTCTTGTGCATTGTCATCGGCCAAACGCTCGCGATATTTTGTTAAGGCCTTAATGGCGTCTTGATATTCGCCTTCGGCGCGCGGGATCAGCCAACTGGTGTGATCAATATTCAAGGCTGGCTCGGCCTTGGCGAGATCCTTATCTTCCGTGGATTGCGATTGTGAACGCGAATAATCATTGCGCATGATCTTGACCAGGTCACGCACCGAAACCAGGGCACCGTATTCAAAATTCGGGATGTTGTCGAGAAACACGCCCGGTGGCATTTTGTCATTGGAAAGAAAACCGCCCGACTTGTTCAATAAAGCGTCGGTGACCTTGATCACGGTGTCGGTTGTGGAATAGCCGGTCACCACAGGCTGATCATCAATTTCAGACGTCACCCAAAACACATCGGGTTCGCGTGACCACCAGAACATAATAATGAACGTGATAATGAGAAGGATCAGCACGACCCCTGTGGTTCCCTTGAACCAGTTCTTGAGAGAGCCAAAGCGCTCTCCGTCGACGTTCGAACTTGAGAAAAAGCCTGTAACATCGCTGATCTTTTCAGCCAGCCATTGCATGGGTTGTGCCATAGCAAATTATCCATTGAGTGTGTGGTAATCGGGTATTCTAACGCTCAAACTGATCGATAGCGTGATCTATATCAATCTTTTGAGGGCTTAAATTTTATGTATATTCAGCTTTAATTCAGTCGCTTGTACTACAATTAGCCTGTGAAAAAGCCATTCTTACTCCTGTTTGTCCTGCTTGCACTGGGTCTGCTTAGCCAGCCCTTGTATGCCTCCTCGTACATGCGGTGCAGTGACCGAATCATTAAAAAGAATGATCATATCTCCAAGATCGAGCGATTTTGCCGAGCGCCGGACTCCTATATTTCCGATACCGGTTACAAAACCGTTTCGCGTTACAGTCGCCTCTACCGATCCTATTTTTACGAAGAAGTGCCGGTCTTGTACGAAGAAATGCTGTTCAACTTCGGACCCAATAAATTCATGCGCCTGGTGAAACTCGAGAACGGCCGGGTTGTGCATGTAGAGACCTTGGGATACGGCTATATCGATAAATCTTGATCGGATATATTGACGAGATATATTTCACGCTTTACCAGCAATGTTAAAATCATTGCATGCGAAAACCATCCACCGCTTTCCAACAACGCTTTGACCCCAAGATCTGGGAGATCGTGAAAAACATTCCGCCCGGTCAGGTCATGTCGTATGGCATGATCGCCGAACGCGCAGGCTATCCGAAACACTCGCGTATGGTGAGTCCGGCGATGACGCGTTGTCCGGAAGCGCTTCCCTGGTTTCGGGTGGTGCGCTCCGATCACACGCTCGCCTTTGAGGTCGGAACCAAATATTATAAAAAACAGGCGCGCTTGTTACGCAAAGAAGGCGTGACCATCAAAGGTCGAAAAGTATTTCCGGTACAAACAGAGGACGATCTGGACGCCTTACTCTGGGCGCCGAAATAATTTGCGCAATCTCGAATAATTCCAATCCAATTATGTCGACACTTTTTTCTGCCCCGCCAATGCGGTGATCGCAGAACCCGTCACAACGATCAAAGCCCCACAGTAACCGAGTAAATTCAGGTTTTCCGAGGCCAGGCGCTCTGGAAACCACCAATGGATCAGTTCCACAAAGCCCAGAGTGAGCAGCGGAACAAGCGTTAAAACCGCACTGATGCGACTGGCTTCCCAATGATCCAGGGCTTCGGCAAAACCCCCATAGGCGAAGATGGAATTCAAACAGGCAAAAGCCAGTAAGGCCCAACCCAGCGCATCGAGTGATTCAACACTGGCCACATCGGCCGTGGGAATCAGAACCAAGGCAGAACCCAGATACACCCAGAATAAAATGCTTTCCGAGCGTAACTCTTTGAGTAATTGTTTTTGTATTAATGCGTATATGGACCACACGATGGCAGCCACGATCATGATCACCACTCCGATACTGTAGTCGTCCATTTTGGAGAACAAATCTTGCAAACGCTGGTTCATGAACAACAACATTCCGGCAACCAATACGATCAAGCCCACAAACTGGGTGCGGTTAAAAGATTCGCCAAAAACCAATACGCCGCCGGTGAGCAAAAAGACCGGCGCCAGCTGGATGACCACCTGGGCCACACCGGGTGAGATGAAATCCAGACTGATCAGATAGAACACAAAATTTCCGGTTAATGCGAGGGTTGCGATGGCTATCAGTAATCCGGTTTTGCCCTTGAGCTTTCGCCAGTCTGGGAATTGACCTTTTAGGGCGAGAATGCAGCCGAGAATCACAGCCGCCACCAACATGCGATACCAGGTGATGCTGTAGGGATCCATGTAGACCAGTAACATCTTGAGTGCAATCGCCAAGGTACCCCACATCAGTGCGGTCATCAGAGAAAGCGCGAGTCCGTATTTCCAGCGTCCGGAAGTTTGATGCATGTGAAATTCTTTTTTCGTGAGGCAAGTGCGTCTGGGGCCGCTATTGTAGTCGATTTGTCCGGCTGGCAATTGAGATACAATAGTCAAATGTTTAAACAATTTAAAACATTCAAATGGTTACTCGTGATCTTGGCGATATTGCTGTGCGTGGTGACCCTGAATGTGATTTTGAATTTGGCCGAGGGCAGCTTGTCCTTGTGGGAGCGCTTGCAAACTGCGCCGATCTGGCTAACCGCACCTTTTGTAATTTTGTCCGTCGCACTGGTCGGTTTCACGCTGTGGTTTATCTGGTCGCTACTAGGTCCACGAAAAAAACCTCAAGCGCCTGAGGTTGCAGCGCCGGTCAGCGCGGAATCGGTGGCACAAAAATACCGCGAAGCCGAGGCCAAAGGCATTGATGTCAACGAAGCCTTTGCGGCTTTGGAGCAATGGCGTGAAGAAAAACAATCGGGCGAAATTATCGTCGCATTCCTTGGCAACATCAGTGTGGGTAAAAGCAGTTTGATCAAGGCCATGTTGCCAAATGTGGAACAAGCCGAAGACATTGCCGTAGACGTGTTGGGCGGTTCCACCCGCGCCACCAAAAAATTCGTTTGGCACAGTGCTGCGGGCGATCAACTCATTCTGGAAGACGTACCCGGCTTGCAGGAAGTGACCGCTCCCGATGTCGCTCCACTGGATAAACTGGCATTAGAGGCCGCACAACGCGCTCATGTTTGTGTGTTTGTGACCGAAGGCGACATCACCAAAACCGAACACGCGGCTCTCCGTGCGATGTTGGAACTGAACAAGCCGACCATTCTGGTATTAAACAAAGCCGACCGCTTTCAAGCGCATGAACTGGCAGAGGTCAGCCAAAAGTTATCCGCTTACGTCAGCGAGATCGTGCAGGATCTTTCCCTCAAACTTGAAGTGCCTGTGGTAACCACCATTTCCGGTGGTGAGGAAATCGTGGAAGTGCAGCAACAAGACGGCAGTGTGTTGCAGCAAAGTCGTGCGCGCCAGAGTGATACCCAAAAACTGGTGGAGGCCATTCAAGCCACCATTGATACCCACGCTGGCTGGTTGGAGTCCCTGCGCGACAGTGCCGTATTTGTTTTGGTTGATCGAAAACTGGATAAGGCCGAAACCCGCTTCAAACAAGAACAAGCCGAAAAGATTGTAAAAACCTACACCAAACGCGCGATCTTCGGTGCCATGGCCGCGGTGGCGCCCGGCAGTGATCTATTGATCCAGGGCTATCTTGGCAAACAAATGGTGAATGAGATCTCTGCGGTGTATGACATCGAGGCCCGCAAGGTGGATGTGCAAACCTTCCTGGAACTGGTCGAGCAGCATTTACAAAAAGCCTTGCCGGTAGTGTTGGCCATTGCCGGTAACGGTTTAAAAGCCTTTCCGGGCATCGGCACCATCACTGGCGGCATTGCCCACGCCGGCGCCTACGGTTTGATCTTTGATGCTCTGGGTCGCAGCCTGAGTGCCAGCATGGCCGTGCGCGGCACCTTGAGTCCGGCACCCGCCGCCACACAATTTAAGGATTATCTGAATGAAAATCTGGCCCTGGGAACGCGGCGCTTTGCGCAACTGGTTCTCGAAGCAAGAAAAGAAAACCGTTCAGACTGATCCCGGTTTCCCTGACCGCGCAACTCGCGGTTCAACTGGCGATTCAACTGGCGGTTCTACTGGCGGTTCTACTGGCGGTTCTACTGGCGGTGCAAACGACACCCAAGCGCATGAGGTGCAAAACAGTTTGCGTGAACTCCTGCACGACAGCAGTGTGCCAGACGAGGTGCGCGCCGCATTAGAAAACGAGTTCGACGAACTCAGAGCCTTACTCAAGAAGATCGAACAGGAAGAGATTCATATTGTGGTGTTCGGGCGAGTCAGTGTGGGTAAATCGTCTTTGTTGAATGCCTTAATGGGTGAAAACCATTTTGCCGTGAGCCCCTTGCATGGCGAGACCAAACAAAAACAGCAACAAGAGTGGCAGGATCGACCACTGGCCGAACACCAGACCGGCGGGGTGCACTTTATTGATACCCCGGGCATTGACGAAGTGGATGGCGACACGCGCGAATGGATCGCGCGTAAGGCTGCACAACGCGCCGACATAATCTTGTTTGTGGTGGATAGTGACCTGACCCAGACCGAGTTTCAGGCCTTGCAAAGTTTGAAACAATTCTCACAACCGATGTTATTAATACTCAACAAGGCCGATCAATACTCCGAACAAGAGCAGACGCGTTTGTTAAAGCATCTCAAACAACGCGTGCAAGGACTGGTCGATCCCGAACATGTATTGGCGACGTCAGCACGCAGTGTCGAGAAAAAAATTCTGCTTGAACAGGCCGATGGCTCGTATCTGGAGCAAGAAAAAATTCTAACGCCTGAAGTGAACGAGCTCAAAGACCACATCTGGCATATTGTCGAACATGAAGGACGTACTTTGGCGGCCTTGAATGCCAGTTTGTTTGCCAGCGATCTTAGTGATGATGTGGGTAAACAGGT
>JABDMI010000097.1 GCA_013001575.1 Gammaproteobacteria bacterium | reverse complement strand
ACCAGTGCTTGCGATGCCCAGGCGTAAAATACGTCCCGAATTAACTATCACTGTACCTGAAAATTTCTGTAATCCTGGTAATCGTTAAATCGCTTTAGTTAGGGTAAAGCAGAAACCCGTTAGAAGCATTGCTTTTTCAACAGTGCATCACTTGCATCGACATTAAAGCAATAAAAAACGCCGTCTTCCCGACAGGGCATTTGCCATGACCGGGAAGACGACGTGTTTTATACATCGAGTTGTTTTGAGCTTAGCTAATGCAAGAATTAGCCAGCTACTGATGATTACATGTTTTTCAGCTTTTTAACGATAGCCTTTTCCATTGCATCACGATCTTCCAGGCTTTGCATAGGTTTTACTTTCCAGCTAAACACGCCCCAGGCGGGTAAGTCCCGCAACATTTGATCAACCTCACTGTGTGAGTCTGCTTCTACAAGCATGATCAAAGTGCGAGAGCCAGCCGGAAATCCCACGTACTTGATCTTTTTTTGTTTTTTCAGTTCTTTGAGCATCGCAAAGGTTGGCAGAATCCCTTTTTCCAAGACCATCACGGCCTCATCGGGATCGGTGAAACCGGGTCCATCTGTGGTGCTGACGATATACATATCAGCGGCGAGTGGAGCACTACAAAAAAGGCTGATTAATAAGGCGGTGAGGAATTTACTTTTCATGCTGCTTCTCCAATGGTAGTCAAAAAAGAGAACAGCATGTCAAATTTTGTCAGGCTGTTCTCATGTGATGAAAAATGATAGCGAACTATCACAGCCTATGCTTGCACGATGTGGCAATGTTTCTCCTCGATAGGGAGAACTTCGAATATGCAAATTTTACTCCTTCAGTTTGGATTTGTCTGTAACGGATGTATTACAGACAGTAAGACTAATTATTACACTGAGTCTAAATGTCAGTTAAAAATTATTTGACATTTAATGGGTGTAGAATTTCTTACGTCTTGGAGTTTTTATTGTTTTTATCTTCAGGTTTGGCCTGGTAATGTTCCGGAAATTTTGGATAAATATTCTCAAAATCTTTCAGGCTTTGATTGGTGAGGTACCGGACAATAAACACCAGGGCAATAATGCTGAATACGGTCAGACCACCAAAGAACAGAACATCATCCATGGTGATCTGGCCATTAATGTGTGGCTTGTCTTCGGCGAATACCGAAAAAGCACAGCATGCTATTGTTAAAAGCGCGGTTGTTGCCAAAGCAAATTTTCTGATTGAATAGTGTGGCATAAATATAGGTCCTTTATATTTTATTGAATAATGTCTTGTTGTTGGATACGCAAATTAAAGGCTAAATCTTCAATGTCGTGGTGACTCTTAAGTGGGGCGGGTGACTTGGTTATTGCCCTAGTCCATTGTGGGGGTGTATTTTATACTGTTTTGCCTGGCTTAGCGATAGCTGAGAGTATTCCGTATATACTCGATAATGTACATTGTATGGCTAAATAAAAGGTGTTTAAACTTGGTATTACAAACTAAAACCAATATTACCAATCTGTGTAGGATTAATCTGATATTTGTGCCAGATGACAGCCAGAGCTTTGAAATACAAATCCTTGTGAAACGAAAACAACTCAAATATTTTGGTATAGCTTGGCATGGTCGTCATTAATTACGCTGACGTTGTTATCCTAGTATTTAGTGCGTAATTTACTGAAACCCCACAAACGCATGGATTTAATGAATTTGGTGATAAACAATTCTTTGATTGACGGCGAGACACCGGAACGGAAATGGATATGATGCAAATTCAGTTTCCTGATCCGGTCGCTGTTGTTGTCGGCGGTAGCAATGTAGTATTCATGTTGTTTAATGTGACGGCGGAAAAATTTATAGGCACTGCTGGGATGGTGTTCCTCGTAACTGATCACCGTGGGGCTACGCCAGTTTAGGGTGTTACGTGTACGCGGTTTGGCTTCAATTGTTCCAACCGGGGCAGACACGCCGGCAATGACTCCGGCTAGACTTTTGAAAGGACGCTTGGCCGTACGCCGAAAATGCCCATCGGTGGTGGTCTCGTAGATCGAGATCACGTAATAGCCATTCATGTCCTGGAGAACTGGAATACTGGTGATCAAGGTATATCCCAAATGAGTTAAGTTACCATCAAGATATCAAAAGTACCACACAGTAATTTGATGCAGATCAAGTATTCAAGCAACTAGCCTTATTTGCATAAATTCACGAATTAATAAACTTCGCCTATCGACAAGACAAAGAGTTGTCATTTTAAACGTCTTGGGACGACAGAAAGATAGTGAAATCGTAGTGATAGATCGGAGTTTTTTAGAGTAGTATAAGTTTAAATGACCATTTGGGCTCTTTTACTTTTTTTAAAAAGTAAGACCCATTTGATTGGGAGTGTTGTCAGGCGTCATCTTTGCTTACCGCTTAATTAGCTAATTTCTGGATTAATATAAGTACCTTGTCCCATTCCTGCCAGTAAATCCAGAATAATCCTGCTTGGATAATAACTATCACCCAATACATGATTTTAAATGATTTTTTCATGGTCTTGTGCCGGAAAAACTTTTGTGCCGCAAAAGCAGCCGGTGAACCCCCAAGTAAAGCGAATAAATGCAGCCTATCTTCTGGCACTCTGGCCTTATGCGTGCCAGCCACTGATTTATCATAGCCATACATTAAAAAGGTGCTTACATTGATAACGACCAAATAAACTGGTAATAATCCGGTCTTGCCATATGTATATGCTCCAACAAATGATGCTGCAGTTATGAGTAAAGACAGTACAACAAAGGTGGTAAAAATAGTTTTATTAACACTAGAAGACTTAACCGAAACAGCTGCTAAACCCTTGGGGGTTTCTTGCACCTCAAAACTCACTGTCTGCCCAGATCTTAACTTTCTGGCATTATTAACATTTTTAATATGTACAAAAATATCATCTTTGAATTCATCACAACGAATGAATCCGTAACCTTTGGAAGCATTGTATTTTACTACTTTACCTTGCAAAATATATCCATTGTGTTTTAGAGTTTATTCGTAGAGAGAATTATTATAAAAACTATTATCTAATTATATTTAGTCATGGTGAATTCTACAGGAAAGTCTATGGTCTCTGCTTTTTCGTGGGAATGAATGACAAAATCCAATTTTTTTACAGCATGCTGTATTATTAAAAAGATGGTGTCGGAATCAGGCAACTCAATGCTAGAATAAGCCTATGCATCTTAAACTACCGCCCCCTGTGATCACTTTTTTTGCCGCTGTAATGATGTTTGGCATTCATATGTGGGTGCCTGTAGCCAGGCTCACCCTTGAGCATCGTAAACCGATTGCGATGTTGTGGATTATTTGCGGTGCGGCGTTGGCAATTGCCGGTATTGTGCAATTCGCGAAAGCCAAAACCACTATTCACCCCCTTGAACCGCAGAAAGCCAATGTCCTGGTAGTGCACGGTATTTACCGCCACACGCGTAACCCGATGTATCTTGGGTTGGTGTTGGTTCTGATCGGTTGGGGCATTGCCTTATCCAATGCCGCCGGATTTGTGGTGATTCCCTTATTCATGTGGTACATGACTGTGTTTCAGATCAAGCCCGAAGAAGCGGCTTTGCAGGAAAAATTTGGCGAAAGCTTTAGTAATTATTGCCAACATGTACGACGCTGGGTTTAGAGTAGCAGAATCCTTCAAGTCGACGATTTTTTGCTATCTGGTAATTTCATCCCGGCAATATATATATCAGACCTAATTCGCACTTAGTCCCCCTGAAAGGCCATAAAATAAGGGGCGACTAGGGTATAAATATGCTAAATTAGTCGTCCTTTTCCACTCGCGGCCCTGCATGTTCAAACTTTACGGCGATCTTAATTCGGGTAACTGCTACAAGGTTAAACTTTTGTTGCATTTGCTGGATATTGAGCACGAATGGGTGGATGTGGATATTCTGAAAAATGAAACTCACACCGAGGAGTTTCTAGCGATCAATCCCAATGGCAAGATTCCGGCCCTGGTCATGCCGCGTGGTGATGTGTTGTGGGAATCAAATGCCATTTTGAATTATCTCGCGGATGGCACGCGCTTGTTGCCGAGTAAGAAATTCATTCGTTCCAAGGTCTTGCAATGGCAGTTCTTTGAACAGTACTCGCACGAACCGTACATTGCAGTGGCTCGTTACATCAAAGTGTATCTGGGCATGCCGGATTCGGAAAAAGCACGTTACGACAGCGTAATGCCCAAGGGTTACAAGGCTCTGGATGTGATGGAAGAGCATTTGGCCAAACACACCTATTTTGTGGGCGACTTTTATTCGATTGCCGACATATCTTTATACGCCTATACCCATGTGGCCGAACAGGGCGGATTCAATCTGAAAAAATACCCGTCGATCATCAACTGGATGTCGCGCATCGAGTCGCAATTAAAACACCAGACCATGCAAGATTTTATCGGCACCAGTACGCGTAAAAAGCGCGCTGAAAAACGCTTGCGTGAATCGATTAGCGAAATGTCGGGCTCGTACGAAGCATTAAATACCGCTGCCAAACAAGTGCGTGCACGTATTGCCGCTGAAGACGCAGGTGCCGTGAGTGCATCGGTTGCAGACATAAAAGAAGACGAGGTTGATGCGTTTGAGGATGCAGAAGAAGTGCCAAAACGGCGTGGCTTTGTTCGCGATATTCTGGGCATGCTCGGACGACGAAAAGAAAAATCCCGGGCGGATCAAGAATTGTTTATGTCTGCCACTATGGATGAGCTCAATGCCTATAAAGCAGGCCTGGGTGTTGCGCCTGATAGTGATAAAAGTCCGGACAACGTAACAACCCCCGAGCAAGACGCCCAAACATCCTTCTCTAATTCGTCAGAAAACATTGCAACGCAAACTGATTCGAATACTCCCGGTCCTGATAACAAAACAGATGCAAAAGAACAGTCCAAGCACAGTTCCGAAGATGCTTCCAAAGCAGATATTTCAAATGCTGAAGCAGAACAAAATGCGAATGCCGAGACAAGCAGCGAAAATGAGACTGACAAAGATTTCGAAAAAGCACCAGCTGAAGTCAAACTGGATAATTCACGCAGTATTCACGAGCTCATGATCAGTGACATCGACGGTAAGGAAATTGCCTTTAAAGAATATAAAAATCGTGTGGTGATGTTGGTTAATGTTGCCAGTGAATGCGGTTATACCCCGCAGTATCGTGGCCTGCATGTGTTGCATGAAAAATACCGCAATCGGGGATTTACGGTAATAGGCGTCCCGTGCAATCAATTCGGTGGGCAAGAACCGGGTCGCGAGGCTGAGATCAAAGCCTTTTGTCTGGTCAATTACAATGTGATGTTTCCGCTGACCAGCAAGATCGAGGTCAATGGTCCACGCCAGCACCCCTTGTACGATGTGCTCACCGGCGCCGACGCCGAATACCCGGGCGATATAAGCTGGAACTTCGAAAAATTCCTGATCGGTAAAGACGGCAAGGTCATCAAACGTTATGCTCCGGCGGTGGAACCCACGTCATCAGAAGTCATTCGCGATGTGGAAAAAGCCTTGGGGCAATAAAATTTCCATTTATTGACACTATAAGTTTTTCTAAGCAATTTGTTCGACTAGTTTGCTCCGGCTTGGGAATTTACATAAAAAAACCCGCACATGGCGGGTTTTTTGACTATGACAAATCAAACAATTGTTATGGCTTAATAGTATTAGTATAGGCAGAATCTCCAGTTCCGTTAAAAGCCTTTACTCTGTACTTGACGTTCGATTCAGGGTTCGTATCGGTATACGTTGCTATATTTGCTCCTACAGTTGCATAACTTGCGAAAATGCAGGATTTCGATTTTCCTTTGCCAGTTTCAATGCATCGTTCCACGACAAACCCATCTTCATTGTCAGCATTATCGGTCCAGTTCAGGGTGACAGAAATGATCGTAGCTTTTTTACCCTTACCTTCTTTTACGCTATTTGCAGTTAAATTGGTGGGCGCTGCTGGCACTTGTGGCGTGTTTGATGCAGTAACGGTTACTTCTTCATTTGTGAAAGTATCCGTTAATCCGCCATCGTCGGTCACAGTCAGTACTACAGTATAAGTTCCTTCTGCTGCATAGGAGTGGTTAGGATTGGTGCTTGTTGAACTACCGCCGTCACCAAAGCTCCAGGAATGTGAAGCGATAGTGCCATCTGAGTCACTGCTGCTATCAGTAAAGGTGCAATCCAGATCGGTGCAATAGACAGTGAAGCTGGCCGTTGGTGACACGTTTGGCACAGGCTCGTTCACAGTAACAGTCTGGGAAGTGCTGTCACTGGCACCATCGCTGTCGGTCACGGTCAGGGTGACGCTATATGTGCCGGCCTCCGAGAAAGTATGACTTCTAGACACACCACTGTCAGTATTGCCGTCACCGTAATCCCAAGCGTAACTAGTGATATTGTTATTCGTATCTGTGCTGCCTGAGGCGTCAAAATCACAAGCCAGATCATTACATGTTGCACTAAAGCTGGCGACCGGAGGTTCATTAACCGGCGGAGTTCCACCACATGCAGATGTTGCCAGGAAATCGTACGCCGCTTTGGCTTTCACGATGCCATGACCGTAAAAACGATCGGGGCCGTTGCTTCCCTGGTCTTCTGCAGAAGCTTTAAGAGCGTCGCGAATGTCTTCACCAGTACAGTCTGGATAGTTTGACCACACCAGCGCCGCTACCCCGGCCGCAGTCGGGGTGGCCATGGATGTGCCACTGAAGTAATCGTAAGCGCTACCAGTCACATCCACTGTGGCCGTAGATGAGTTGAGTAGGGCTGGACCATCGGCTTGTGCTGCAGACACCACTGGAATACTGGTGTTATTTGTTGCGCCTAGGGTGCCATTGAAATTACCAGCCTGATTGTTGTAAATAACCGCGCCAATGCCACCAGAGTTTTCACAGTTTAAAGTTTTGTCATGAAACGAAATGTTGCCACGTTCGATAATACAAATCTTGCCATCAGCGCCATTGTCAGTTGCATTACCCAGACCAAAGTTATAAGTTGCTGCAGTGGCATTACCTTCATTTTCCATTGCATTTACCGAATACGTTGTTCCATCTGCCACCAGACTGGCATTTACCCCGCCACCCGAAGGGACGGTCGATAAAGTGGACACACCCCCGGCCGAGAGTTCAACGCAGTTGGTGCCAGCGGTATTACAACTCGGGTACTGGGAAAAACTGGCGATATTGTTGTCGGCATCAACCGCACCAACCATAACGATCGCGTCGTAACCAGCGGGATAAGAGCGGATGCTGTTGCCACTATTACCTGCGGCTGCCAAGACCAGACCGTCATTGGCAACAAAATTCTCAAAGGCATTTTCTTCGGTGCTATTGGCACCTCCGCCACCCAGGCTCATATTAATCACATTGGCGCCAGCGGCTGCACACAAATTGGCCGCATGTGCGAGATCAGAGGAGTAACCCCAACCTGCGTCGTTGAATACTTTAATAATATGCATCGGGACGCCCGGCGCCATGCCGATCACGCCGAAATTGTTATCTTCAGCACCCACGGTACCGGCCACATGAGTTCCGTGTGGGCCACCATCGGCGTCCCAGTCACCCGTACCCGAGTCGTTATCGCCGGTGATCACGCCCCAGTCAAAATCGTTATTACGTCCGCCAGTCTCGCCTTGCTTACCCGCGATGCCCGAATCGATCACACAAACTTTCACGCCACTGCTTTGTAAATTTACCTGATCCGCCTGGGCCTGGAAATATCCATAAGGAGTTACCTGAGTGACATTCGGGTCACCGGCACTGTCGTTATAGATTGCCATGGGAAAGCGTTTGGGATCGATTTCGATCGACTTGATGCCACCTTTGGTTTTTAAAGCTTTTTTACCAGCCTCATCCAGCTCTATGGCAAACCAGTCATCGCCTTCCACTTTGATGCGTTTTTTGTTTTTAAATTCTTTTTTCAGCGAATTGGCTTTTGGACTTTTATCGTGTTTCACAATATAGCGTTCAGGTGCTTCTGCTTGTACCGACATGCCCATGGCAATGAGCGAAGCAATACATATGGATTTAAGTATGGGAAGTGAATTATTCAAAACGATCTCCTCTTAGTCCTATTTCGAGTAACGTGATTTTATTATTGTTAATCTATTTTTCTTATTTTGAAGTGCGGGCCACTAACGTGATAATTTCAATACATCTTTTTATCAGACTCTGACTCAAAACCGAAGAGTGAAAAGCAAAAACCCCCAATTAAATTAGTTACATATGAAACTGGATTCACTTTTGCACTCCGGAAATCGGCTTAAGTGTCTGTTTTAAATGAGAATTTAAAATTATATTATAAACACTAAATTGCATTTAACTGATCCGAATTTTCAACAATACGCACGAGGAAGCATGATAAAAAAGTTCATTTTGCGAACCACTTTTTGGTTTCTGTCATGCTAAAAACGGTCAATAATTTAAGCAAAAAAAACCCCGCACCAGGCGGGGTTTGCTTTAGCTTGGGACAGAAATTTTACAAAGTGAAGTCCGGTGCACAGGTCGTGGTGCCCGCTTCACATACACTGATGGTGTACGTAGTGCGTTTATCGGCCCCACTGAATGAGGCTGCACCATCATTGGCTTCAGTAAAACCCTGCCCACTGATGGAGATGTCTACATTCGAGCTGCTAAAACCAGACCAGGTGATATTTAATTGCGAACCACCTTTGGAGCGTGACCCATCCGCGGTCAGGTCACCCGATGGTGGTGGCGGTGGAGGTGGTGGAGGCTCGCCGCCGCCACAAGCGTTTGCGGTTAAATAATCACTGGCATCTTTGGCTTTAACAATTCCGTAGCCAAAGTAGTCATCACGACCCGAAGCGCCTTGATCATCAGCCGTTGCTTTAAGTGCTGCTCGAATCTCGGAGCCGGTGCAGCTCGAATGATTTGACCAGACCAGAGCAGCCACTCCCGCTACAGCAGGGGTCGCCATGGAAGTACCACTCATGTAACCGTAGTCACTCGCACCGGATTCTATACTTGCCGTAGTTGAACCAACAATTGCGGCACGATCTTCCAGGGCCGCCCCAACTATCGGGAATGTAGCCGCTGTCCCGGTGATATCCATATACACCACACCCGACACATTGTTGACCACGATTGCGCCAATCCCTCCGGACGCAGCACAATTATCCGCTTTGGCCGCAAAAGAGATAGCGCCGCGATCGATGACACAGATTTTACCCAAAGCACCCGCATCAACGGCTTCAGCAGTTCCCATGAAATGGGTTTCACCGGAAACCGTGCCCGTATTATCGGTGGCAGCCGACGCAACGCCTGCACTATCCACCGTTAAACTGGAAAGTGATGCCAAGCCCGCAGGGTACGTGGATAACGTGTCTACCCCTCCAGCGGTCACCTCTACGCCATAACCATCGTCGGTTTCGGTGGTACGTTTTTTGCCACGCCCGGTGGTGATTGTGTCTGAAGGGAATTGTGAGAAATCGGCAATATTGTTATCACCATCGTTCGCACCGATCATCATGACCGACTTATAACCGGCCGGATAAGAACGCACACTGTTGCCGTCATTGCCGGCTGCTGCCAAGACCAGACCACCGCCGTTGGTGAAATTGATGAAGGCATTTTCTTCGGTACTGTTGGCAGCGCCTCCACCCAGACTCATGGTGATAATATTAGCACCAGCCGTATCACACAGACTGGCCGCGTGAGCCAGGTCAGAAGAATAGCCCCAACCGGAGGCATTGAAGACTTTGATGATGTGCATCGGAACACCCGGAGCCATACCCACTACGCCATATCCATTATCGGCTGCACCGACGGTGCCAGCAACGTGAGTGCCGTGTGGGCCGCCGTGTTCATCCCAGTTGCCTGTTCCCGAATCATTGTCACCTGTGATATTGCTCCAGGTAAAATCGCTGTTCGACATGTCCAGACCGGAATCGATCACACACACTTTCTGACCGGAGCCCAGAGTGAGTTGATTGGCTTGTGATTGGTAGACTGCATATGGAGTCAACTGTTGGGTGACCGGGTCACCGGCGTCGTCGTTGTAAATTCCCATAGGAAAACGTTTCGCATCGACTTCAATCTTTTTGAAGCCTTTTTTCATTTTAATAGCGCTTTTGCCTTTCTCATCCAGCTCAACGGCAAACCAGTTTTTGCCTTGTGCTTTTACGGCATGACCTTTTTTCAGATCTGAGGAATTACTGTCGTAAGTAATTATGTATCTTTCTTTATCACCAGCCTGGGCACTGAGTCCCATTGCCAGCAGGGTTGCTGCACATAATGTTTTTAGTATTGGTGTGGATTTTTTCAAGGTCGCCTCCAGGGAGAAATGACATAAACAAGGATAAAAAAAGACAAAAACCGCTCTAGGGTTTTTGCAAAAACAAGACGACGTTGTAGCAGAATCGATACACAAACCGAAGAGAGATTCGTGAAAATACATAATATTTATAGTTACAAATGTAACTAGATTGAAATCGGGCTTTGATTATGGAGTGTAACTTATTGTTTTAACAGTGAATATATATTTATAATATTTATAATTTTTATGAATGTCAATTTTGCTTACTTTATATGCATTCAAGGCAAGATTTTTTTGGGATTTTTTTATTTGCGTAAGACCGTGCTTTTGTGACAACGCTGTCGATGCAATTAGCCGTTTTTTTGCTGATACATATTCTGGTCAGCGACATCGATCCAGGCGTCCAGACTTTGCATGGTGTAATCCAGCTCGGCAATTCCGGCGGCAAAATGCAATCGCAGTATCTTGCCATCTTCAATACTGGTATCAAAAGACTGCGGTGCCTTGTTTAAAAACTGAATGGCGTTGTCACCCGTGGTTCCTGGTAATAACAACAGGAATTCATCACCGCCCATACGGCCAAGCACATCCGATTCACGGATACGCTCTTGCATGGTTTGCACGAAATTTTTTAACACCATGTCACCGGCCAAATGTCCATGGTCATCATTCACTTCTTTAAAACGATTGAGATCGATATAGATAATACTTGCCGGAATTTCGTAGCGCTTGAATTGATAAAACGAATTGGCAATATTTTTTAATATGGCGCGACGATTCATGGCGCCAGTCAATGGGTCGTACTGGTTCAGGCGCGTGACTTGTTCGTACGCTTCCTGCAATTCCTGATTCAGGGTTTCAAGTTTTGAAGTGTAAGTCACGCGCTCGGTCATATCGCGGTGTGTGCCAAGTACAAAGCGCGCCTCACCGCGTGCGTCGCGTAGTATTGTGCCGCGGTCTTCAAGATATCTTACACTGCCATCTTCGTGCAACAAGCGAAAGTTATGCACATAGCTGTCGTTCTCGCCTGGACCATTCTCGATCAATTCACGAACCTTTTCCTGGTCATCCGGGTGCACACGATCCAGGAGATTATTGGCTTCACCACTTGCCACTTGTTGTTTACTGATACCCCAGGTATCCAAAAAGGCCTGATTTACGTAATGCAGGGTTTTCATATCGATACTGGCAAGCCACACAGTGGTGGGAACATTTTCTGCAATAGTCTCGAATAACTTGCGATCGTATAAGGCATCGGGTTTATCTGTCAAAACCGAACTGGCGGGTTCGATCAAAGCAATCAAATACGGGGTAGGGTATTGCGAGCTGCCGAATACGCTTAATAACAAACGTACATTCTTGATGTATCCCTTGGCATCAAAACAGCGTAATTCCAGATCCAGTTTTTTGCGGGTGTAGTCCAACACTTCCTGCACCGCGCTGTCCAGGGTAGCGCGATCCTCGGGATGCACGATATCGTCCAGGTTTAGGGTTTTGAGGTCTGTATCTTTATAACCAAGTAATTCTTGTAAGCGCCGGTTGGCACGCAGAAAACGTTTGCTGGTATCGAGATAAGCTATACCAATTGCGGCATAGTCAAAGATCCCGATATCAAGTACCGTGGTGGCAAGTTCAGCTTGTGGTGGTTTGCTGTCCATAATGGGTTTTGTAATTGATATTGCCAGCAGCTGTTGTTCACAAGATAATCAGAATAGCAGCCTCAGGGTTTAGTGCAAGTAAACGGATGCATAAGGCGAGCAAATTATGGGCCATACGGACACTCGTACATCGCTTCTTGGTGTTATGTTAGCGTTGTCATGGGCTCCGGTTAAGCCTGTACATGTTTAATTTAACAACAATCCAGGATGTCAGTCTGGGCAATTGACCCTTGAGCTGGGCTTTCCAGACCTGAATCCGATATACTAACGGGCAATCGGAATACAGGGATTTTGCGATTATGCTTAATATTTTTCTAATTATTTTATTTTTACTCGCAGCGGCGGTATGTATCTTGTTTATTAAACGCGGAAAAGCATCCAGTAATAATAAAGCGATCGGGGTTATTGATGGCAAGCTGGCGCCATGCAGCAGTAAGCCTAATTGTGTGTGTAGTGAGTTTCCAGACAACGCTTCGCATTATGTTGAGCCCATTAATGTCAAAGGGGTGAATACCGGCCAGCATTTTTATCGCTTGCGAAAAGCCATTGAAGCGTGTGGTGGAAAAATTCAGATAGACACCGACGATTATGTTGCTGCAACTTTCACTTCAAGAATATTCAAGTTTGTGGATGACGTGGAGATTCGTCTGGACAAAGAAGCACAAAAATTGCATATCCGTTCAGCCTCACGCGAGGGATTTAGTGATCTTGGTGTGAATCGCAAACGCGTTGCAAAAATAATCGACGCCTATAAACGATAATAAAAGTAGCGGCACCCGGGTTCGTTGGGATCAACGAATCGTATACAGGTTTGTTAACTAAATGATTGACTGAGGAGTCAGATTTGCTGATTTATTCCCTGAAAAGACTGTTGAGTGCATTGCCCACTCTGTTCATTATGATCGCAGTCGCATTTTTCATGATCCGGGTTGCCCCCGGCGGGCCGTTTGATACCGAAAAGAATCTGCCGCCCGAGATCGAAGCCAACTTACTCAAAGCCTACAATCTCGATAAACCCGTGCATGAACAGTTCTGGGATTATCTGGTTAACTTGTCCAAAGGCGATTTTGGCCCATCCTTTCAATATAAAGATTACACCGTAACGGAATTGATCCAGACCGGGTTTCCGGTTTCGATCAAGCTTGGCCTGAGTGCAATGTTGCTGGCACTGTTCTTCGGGATTCTTGCGGGCACGATTGCCGCGGTTAAACAAAACAGTAAGACCGATCACGCCACAATGTTTTTTGCCATGACCGGGATCTCAATACCCAACTTTGTAATGGCGCCAATTCTAATTCTGGTATTTGCGGTGATGTTGAAATGGTTACCCGCCGGTGGCTGGGGCGGGGGCGATTTGCCTCACATGGTGTTGCCCGTAATTGCTCTGGCCTTGCCCCAGATCGCCTACATCTCGCGACTCACCCGCGGCAGTATGGTGGAAGTGTTACGCAGTAATTTCATTCGCACGGCACGCGCCAAAGGATTATCTGAACGTGCGGTAATTTTCAAACACGCCTTAAAACCCGCCTTGTTACCCGTGGTGTCTTATCTGGGTCCGGCCACCGCCGCTATCCTGACCGGCTCCGTGGTAATTGAACAGATCTTTGGCGTGCCGGGTTTAGGCCGCTACTTTGTACAAGGCGCTTTGAACCGAGACTACACTCTGGTGGTCGGGGTGATCGTCTTTTATGGCGCTTTGATCATTGTGTTTAATTTCCTGGTCGACTTGATCTACGGCATCCTGGATCCGAAAGTGAGGTACGCATGAGTACACAATTAATGGATGAACAGGCCAAACGCCTGTTAGAGATCGCTGCACAAGAAGCCGAAGTTAAAGGACGCAGTTTATGGTCAGACGCCTGGTCGCGTTTGTTGCGTAACAAAGCGGCAATGACCAGTGTAATTATATTGAGTCTGATGACCCTGGCGGTTGTGTTCGGGCCAATTATCATGAAAGCCCTATTCGGGTTTACCTTTGATCATGCCGACTGGGACCTGATCTCGGCCGCACCGAGTTTGAAAACCGGTCACATCTTCGGTACCGATGCGATCGGACGTGATTTGTTTGTGCGTACTTTGTATGGCGGACGAATTTCCTTATTGGTTGGGGTCGTGGCAACCCTGGTTTCACTCGCGATCGGAATCACCTACGGTGCAACCTCCGGATTTTTGGGCGGGCGTGTTGATAATCTAATGATGCGTTTTGTCGACATTCTTTACACCGTGCCGTTTATTTTCCTGGTTATTTTGTTGATGGTATTTTTTGGTCGCAACATTGTGTTGATCTTTGTGGCCATCGGTGCGATCTCCTGGCTGGATATGGCGCGTATCGTGCGTGGTCAAACCTTAAGTCTAAAAGGCAAAGAGTTCATTGAAGCTTCGCGCGCCATTGGCGTGTCAACCCCGGCGATTATTCGTCGACACATTATTCCGAATTTACTTGGCATAGTGGTGGTGTACATCACTTTAACCATTCCGCGAGTGATTCTGGTCGAATCCTTTTTAAGTTTCCTCGGACTCGGGGTGCAAGAGCCCATGACCTCCTGGGGCGCACTGGTGAACGAAGGTGCGCAGGAAATGGAAAGTGCCCCCTGGATGCTGATCTTCCCCGGCGTGTTCCTGGCCATGACCCTGTTTTGTTTTAACTTCATCGGTGACGGCTTACGTGACGCACTCGATCCCAAAGACCGCTAGGCCGACGTCATGACCACACCTTTATTACAAGTGAAAGACCTACAAGTCGAGTTCGAGACCGGCGACGGCACTGTGCGTGCGGTGAATAATCTGAATTTTGAATTAATGCCCGGCGATGTGCTCGGTATCGTGGGTGAGTCCGGGTCGGGTAAAAGCCAAACGGTGTTGAGTTTAATGGGCTTGCTTGCTGATAACGGCAAAGCCTCGGGTAGTGTTTTATATCACGACCGTGAAATTCTCAATTTGCCCAAAAAAGACCTTAACCAGATCCGCGGCGAAAAGATCTCAATGATCTTCCAGGACCCGATGACCTGTTTGAACCCTTATGTGAGCATTGCCAAACAAATGGCCGAGGTCCTGATCCTGCACAAGAGCATGAGTTTTGCCGAGGCGCGTCTGGAATGTATTCGCATGCTGGATGCGGTACGCATTCCCGACGCGGCCAAACGTGTCGACATGTATTCGCATGAATTTTCCGGTGGCATGCGACAACGCGTGATGATCGCGATGGCTTTATTGTGCAAGCCGGATCTGCTGATCGCTGATGAGCCGACCACGGCCCTGGACGTGACGGTGCAGGCGCAGATCCTGGACTTGATGACCGATCTGAAAAACGATTTTAATACTTCGATCATTCTGATTACCCATGACCTCGGGGTGGTCGCGGGTATTTGTGACGATGTACTGGTGATGTATGGCGGTCAGGTGATGGAACACGCGCCACTCGAAGAGATCTTTTATCGCCCGCAACATCCCTATACCGAGGGCTTGTTGAAATCCATTCCGCGGCTTGATGAAACCGAGCACACACGTCTGGCCACCATACCGGGTAACCCGCCCAACTTGTTGCATCTACCGGCAGGTTGCCCATTCTACGCGCGCTGTGAATACCGTTTGGAGCAATGTGAAAATATTCGTCCGCAACGTCGCGAGCTGAACGCTAAACATGACATCGCCTGTCACCTGGAAGCCTTGGCGTCTGCCGAAAAAACCACGGAGATACTGGTATGAGACAGGTCCAGACTGGTGCTTGCATAATTGAATTCTTGGAGTGTAGAGCGTGAGTGAATTATTAAAGATCGAAAATCTCAAAGTGCATTTCAATCTGGGTAAGGCTTCAATGTTTGGCGAGCCTCGAATTCTAAAAGCCGTGGATGGCGTGAGCTTTTCCCTCAAGCCGGGTGAGACCCTGGGCGTGGTGGGCGAATCCGGTTGCGGTAAATCCACTCTGGCGCGCGGCATACTCGGTCTGGTTCCGGTCACCGACGGGGTGGTCACCATGTTGAGTGATAATCTCACCGACCTGAGTAAAAAAGCCATGCGCGCCAAACGCCAGGACCTGCAGGTAATTTTTCAAGACCCGCTCGCGTCACTCAATCCGCGCATGACGGTGGGCAATATTATTGCTGAACCTTTGCAGATCTATTTCCCCGACTTGAGTAAAGCGGAACGCGTGGCCAAAGTAAAAACGGTCATGGCTAAAGTGGGTTTGTTGCCGAACCAAATTAATCGTTATCCACACGAATTTTCCGGCGGTCAATGTCAACGCATCGGTATCGCGCGCGCCCTGATCCTGGAACCCAAACTGATTATTTGCGATGAGCCGGTGAGTGCTCTGGATGTGTCCATTCAGGCCCAGATCATCAATCTGCTCATGGATCTGCAACAGGAAATGGGTTTGTCCCTGATCTTTATTGCCCACGATCTCAGCGTGGTACGTCATATCAGTCATCGCGTGCTGGTCATGTACCTGGGCCGCGCGGTAGAAGTTGCTGATCGCGATGACCTGTATCGCAAACCCCTGCATCCCTATACCCAGGCACTGATCTCGGCTGTACCGATTCCGGACCCGGAAAAAGAACGCAATAAAACCCATCTGATCGTGGAAGGTGATCTGCCGTCACCGCTCAATCCACCAAGCGGTTGTACCTTCCGCACGCGTTGCCCGCACGCAGTCGAGCAATGCGCTTTGCAAAAACCGGAATTACGCAGCATTTCCGGTCACGAAGTTGCCTGTCACCTGGTCGAAGAAATTAATAATTAATTGTGCGGTTTGTCATTTGAGCGGAAAAAGGTTCAAATTTTCAAAATATCACGCCCCGCTTCATTAGCAAATGCTGCGCTCATCCTGTCGCAGCATTTTCGTTCAAATAATTCCCCCAAATGGAACTTATAGCTCTATAATCAGTCGAAACGATAACTTTGCAAATGTATTGCAGGGTTTTTTATAAGTGTAAATAAGGAGTAGAAATGAACGCCAGTCCCGGAAGTATCATCGGTTTAGTTCTCTTGGGTTTTATTGTCATCACCTTTTTCAAAGGGATGCAAAGTGTCAAGCAGGGTTATGAATTCACAGTGGAACGTTTTGGTCGTTTACGCAAGGTACTCAAGCCTGGCTTGAACTGGATCGTGCCGTGGTTCGATCAAGTCGGTCGCAAGATCAACATGATGGAGCAAGTCATGGATGTGCAATCACAGGAAGTGATCACCCGCGATAACGCGGTAGTGCGAGTTGACGGTGTCGTGTTTTATCAAGTACTCGATTCGGTCAAAGCCGCGTATGAGGTCACTCGCCTTGAGTTATCCATTCTTAACCTGGTCATGACCAATATCCGTACCGTGCTCGGTTCCATGGATCTGGATGAGTCCTTGTCCAAACGAGACGAGATCAATGCCCGCTTGCTTGCCGTGGTTGATGAAGCCACCGCGCCCTGGGG
>JABDMI010000096.1 GCA_013001575.1 Gammaproteobacteria bacterium | reverse complement strand
TCCAGTGCTTTGGAAATTTCTTCTTCTACGTTATACAGATCAAAGATTGGTCGTTGGCTTTGGTAATGCTCAAGGATCACGGCACGTTTGGGCAAAAAATCCTGCATGAATTTCTTGGTTTGTTCATAAGCTTCGTGACTGTCAATACGAATGCGTTCGGTTTCCTCATTTAACAGGTCACGCACGCTGCGTTGTGGCAAATCGAGATCTTTATGCACCAGTTCTTTGGTCGCAGAGACCAGATTTTTTTCGGTGATAATCTGCCATTGTTTTTGCAAATACAACATATCGGCACGCAAGGCACTGGCCGAAGCACCTTCAGCGGCAGTACGCACAATAAAGCCACCCTGGTCGCTTTCGCGAAAATCGGCCATGGCTTTACTCAGGCGTTCGCGCTCATCTTCGTCTTTGATGCGATTGGAAATTCCCACATCGCTACCTTTGGGCAAAAACACTAAAAATCGTGACGGCAAAGTAATAAAAGTGGTGAGTCTGGCGCCTTTGGTGCCCATCGGGTCTTTGGTGATCTGCACCATGATATCGCTACCCTCGTTCAAGAGATTGCGAATATCCTGGTTTTGTTGCGAATACGCCGACTCATCATCCACACCCAAATGCACAATGTCGGACGCGTGTAAAAAAGCCGAACGTTCCAGACCGATCTCGATAAACGCGGCTTGCATGCCAGGTAAAACCCGTGAGACCTTGCCTTTGTAAATATTACCGATCAAACCGCTGCTGGATTGACGCTCGACAAACAATTCTTGCAATACACCATTCTCCAGCAAGGCCGTACGCGCCTCGTAAGGGGTAACATTGATCAGAATTTCCTGGGTCATCTAGAGCAGTCTTTTAAAGGTGTGGATGTCAAAGGGTTTAAGCAACTTGGCGGTTTCGTACAGGGGCAAACCCATGATGCCGCTATAACTGCCCGAAATATGTTTTATGAACTGGGCCGCCAGGCCTTGTACGGCATAACTGCCGGCTTTGTCGTAGGGCTCATCGGTTTGCAAATAAGCTTCAATTATGGAGTCGTCAATAACATCGAATTCTACCTCGCTGTAACTGAGTGCAAACTGAACACGCATTTCGCTGTCTTCATCGGCCGCGGCGATCGCCACGCCGGTTAGCACTTCATGCGTACGACCGGACAACAATTGTAATTGGGTACGTGCCGCGTCCTTGTCATCGGGTTTACCCAGTATTTCTCCGTCACACACCACACTGGTGTCGGCTCCGAGCACTACCAGTAATCCGAATTTTTTATGTTCTTCACGTAAATTGATGTAGGCGGCCTGGGCTTTGCTTCTGGCCATGCGTTCGACAAAATCAGAGGGCGACTCACCTGCTTGCGGAATCTCTTCGATCTCCACAACATGCACATGATATTCCAACTCCAATTGTTGCAGTAACTCACTGCGTCGCGGGGACGCCGAAGCCAGGATCAATTGCGTAGTGTGGGTACTGGTCATATTTTTCCCGAGCTCAGGCGCGGTGGTAAGGATGACCCGACAGTATACTCGCTGCCCGGTAAAGCTGCTCAGCGAGCACCACGCGCACCAAGGCATGAGGAAGGGTTAATCTGGACAATGAGATCTTTTCCCGGGCACTCGCCATGAGTTTTGCATCGAGTCCATCCGCACCCCCGATCAGCATGGCAACGTCCGAGCCTTGTTGTTTCCAGTGAGCAAGACGCTGTGAAAGTTGTTCGGTGCTCAGAGCTTTGCCTTGCACATCGAGTGCCACCACATAATCTTTATCGTTGAGGGCCTTGTTGAATTGTCGACCTTCTGCTTCAATTGCGGCTGCTACAGAATAATTCTTTTTACTGCGTTGTCCGGCTTCCAGCTCGATCAGTTCCAGACGACTGTCACGCGGCATGCGTTTGGCGTAATCCTCATAACCCGTACGCATCCAGGCAGGCATTCTTTTTCCGGGACTGAGAATTCGGATCTTCATAAACCTGTGCCTTAAGCAATTTAGGAAGATTGCTCGCTGTGGGCAGTTTTTTTCTGTGGCACTGACCACAGGCCTTCGAGGTTATAAAAATCGCGTTTTTCCTGGGTCATGATGTGCACAATGGCATCGGCCAGATCGAGCAAAACCCATTCGCCTTGTCCGGCATCATCGCCTTCAATACCGAGCGGTTTGATGTCATGGGCTTTTACGGCGTCTATAATTTTGTTGGCCAATGAACGGTTATGCCGTTCCGAGCGGCCAGTGGCAATGACCAAACGATCGGTCAGGGTGGTCAAGGGACTGACGTCAAGCACTTTGATGTCAGAGGCTTTATTCTCATCCAGGGTAGTTTCGATGAGTTCGGCAAGGGTATTAATTTGCATGTTTGAAGTCGATTCTCCGGTTGTTAAAAAAATATTTGATTTGGTTTACTCTTCGCTGTCATCACGCTGGTGATAACAGGCAATGTCTAAAATTTTTTGGTTAACCTTGTCAGGCAACAAAAAGCGTGCGTCATAACCCGACTGGATCAGGTCGCGTATCCGGCTGGAGGCAATTTCCAGTTGGGTAACGGCATGAATATAAATTCGACCGGCGTGATGCCAGTGCAATTCACCCGGAAATGCGGTGCCCTGATCGCGGAGTATTTCCTGCAATCGGCCATCGGTTGGTTTTCGCCAGCCGGGACGGTGGGCCACGATAATGTTGGCCAGATTCAATAAGCGGCGCCATTGATGCCAGCTTGGCAAGCCGAGGAAGGCATCCATTCCCAGGATCAGACACAATGAAGCGTCGGGGAATTCTGTGCGTAAACTCTCAAGCGTGTCCACGGTGTATGAGGCCCCGCCGCGAATGATCTCGCGATCGTCGGCTACAAAGCCCGCTTGCGCTTCAACCGCAAGTTCAACCATGTCAAAACGTTGATCGGCAGTAGCCACAGTGCGTTTGCCGTGCGGCGGGTCACCACACGGGATAAAGCGTACTTCATCGAGGTTGACTGCCTGCATCAATTCAAACGCGGTGCGTAAATGCCCGAAATGGATGGGGTCAAAAGTGCCACCAAACACGCCGATGGTCCTGTTCGGATGTGCATTGTTATTCGATGTGCTCGTGGTCTGGTTCATGATTCCGTCAGGCAAGCACCGCGCGTGCAGAGTCTGGTGCCAGGCCTTGCACGCTTTGAATGCCAGCGAGTTTGGCAACCAGTAAAGACAATTCGTTCCACACGTCACCACTGCGGGTTTTGCGCGGCAACTGCCCTTTCATAATGCGGTCAATATCACTGGCGTGGTCAATCAAAGCGTACAAAGCGGCCACACTGTGACTGTTCAAAGCATGCCCGAAAGCGGCTGAACGGTTATCCCATATGCCCACCGAGCGCATCGCGCTATTTTGATTTTTACCCGCTTGTACTCCATGTGCAGCGGCAATTAACTGATGCAGGTCACGCAATAGTGACCACATAAGCAAAATGGGTTCCACACCTTCTGACTGCAAACCGTCCAGAATCTTCAAGGCACGACGCTTCCAGCCGCTCAATGCCGCATCACTTAAACGATACACATCGTAACGCGCCGAATGCGCCACCGCTTTTTGCACCTGTTGCACAGTCAAGTCGCCATCGGAAAACAATAAAGCGATCTTGTCGATCTCCTGGGCCGCGGCCAGCAAGTTGCCTTCGATCCGGTCAACCAGTAAACGCACCGCGTCGGTTTCGGCACGTAGTCCGTGCTTACCCAAGCGCTCACTGATCCAGCGTTGCATATGTTCAGGACGCACCGGACGCACATCCACAAACACGCCATGTTGGTCGAGACTTTTATACCACTTTGAGGAAGTCACCCCGCGCTCCAGTTTGGGACACAGGATGATCAACAAAATATCTTCGGGCTGCTTGCTGATCAGCTCATGCAACAAATCCATGCCGTCTTTATTTACTTTGCCGGTCGGCAAACGCAATTCAACAATTTTGCGACTCGCGAACAAAGAGAAATTACCGGCGTGCGAGAGTAATTGTCCCCAGTCAAAGCCACGTTCGGCAATATACAATTCGCGTTCAGTGAATCCTTCAGCGCGAGCCTTGGAGCGGATCGTATCTACAGCTTCTTGTTGCAATAAAATTTCATCACCCGCGATCAAATAGACCGGCGCCAGTCCGCGTTGTAAATGTCCGGCAACCTGATTGGCGTAAATCTTCATTATTGAATTTCCGGCGACAGGAATTGCTGCCAATGGCGCTGACAGACGGAAAGTTTTGGAATGTTAGAATTTGAGCCGTGCAAAACTGCGGACAAGGAATACCGCGATGCGACTGAATGCGTTGAGGGTGTGATGATTATAATTTTTGGCTTTCCTGTTGCATGAGGCTCTATGATACACTCAATCGGGCAAAAAAACCCGTTTTATTAAGCTCGCTTCTGGCTCTAAAACCATGATTAATATACGATTTTCACATCAAGCGAATATTCGCCACAAGCTCCTGTTATTATCCGCCGTTGCCCTGCTCGGCGCATGCTCGTCAACCAGTCCCTACAGCAAGCCCGGTTCAAGTCAGCCCAGTGTGGTTGGTAGCTCGGGCAATAACAGCGATGCAAGGGATCGCAATCTGAAAAATACGGTGGTGATGGCCGCTTTGAATCAGGTTGGCACTCCGTATAAATACGGTGGCAGCAGCCCGGCCACCGGTTTCGACTGCAGTGGTCTGGTGCAGTACAGTCATTCACAAGCCGGTCTGTCGGTACCGCGCACCACTCGCAAACAAATGCAATTCTTTTCCAAAGTAAACAAACGTGAGCTGCGTGCCGGTGATCTGGCGTTTTTCCAAACCGGGCGCAACCAGTATCATGTAGCCATTATGTTGAACCAGAATGAATTTGTGCACGCACCGAGTTCAGGCAAAACAGTCTCAACCTCAAGTTTTTCCAATCCTTACTGGAAGGCGAATTTTATTAAAGCCGGAAGACTTTAAAATAATTTAATTCGGGTTTATTGACGTAATTTAAATTGATACTCGCTGGCGAGATCGATTAGCCCATAACCTAACAACCAGTCTTGAGCATCCTGTGCATCTTGCTCAAACCAGGCGCGGGTACTACCGAGACGGAATGAATAACCCCAGGCATCCATGTCTTTGAATATTTGTTCACGACTGTAGTTTGGAAAAGTTGCACTCATGAGAATTTGCAAATAACACACCGCATTCTCTTCCATGAAATCGCCTTTGCAGTTACCCAGGGCATCGGTGTGTAAATTTTCGCGACGCTCGGCTGTCATACAAATGTAATGGCCAGTTTCGTGCAAAATAGAATGGATTGGAGTATTTAAACTGGCGTATAAAGTGTTTTTTATTAACCCGGCCTCAGGTTCACCCCAGTAAGATCCCGGAATGTCACAACCGGGATCAACCACGTGCAAGTCCAGGCCAATGCGCTGCAATAATTCCCGCACGAGAAGCGTTTCGCTGGATTCAGATATTGCGTCAGACATTTTATACAAGCTACTAAACGATGATTCTTTAATCAATCTGACGCATACGCAAAATGATGCGCCTGGCCAGTTCGCGCTCGAGATCACGCATCAGGCGATCAGCTTCACGGCGTTTGGACAATACCGC
>JABDMI010000095.1 GCA_013001575.1 Gammaproteobacteria bacterium | reverse complement strand
AGTAAGCAAAAAAGGCGATGAGATTGTAATCCCGTATGAAAAATACAAACTGGATAACGGACTCACGGTAATTTTGCATCAGGATAAGTCCGACCCCCTGGTACATGTGGATGTAACCTATCACGTGGGTTCGGCTCGCGAAGACATAGGCAAATCCGGATTTGCCCACTTTTTTGAACACATGCAATTCCAGGGTTCGGAGAATGTTGCTGATGAAGAGCATTTCAAGATCGTTTCCGAATCCGGTGGCACCTTGAATGGTTCAACCAATGGTGATCGAACGAATTATTACCAAACAGTTCCATCCAATCAGCTGGAAAAAATGTTGTGGCTGGAGTCGGATCGCATGGGCTATTTTCTGGATGCGGTCACCCAGGAAAAATTTGAAGTGCAACGTGAGACCGTAAAGAACGAACGTGGTCAGCGCTATGACAACCGCCCGTACGGTTTACTTTGGGAAAAAATTGGCGAGGCCATGTACCCGGAAGGGCATCCATATTCCTGGACCACCATCGGTTATCTGGAAGATCTGGACCGGGCCAACCTGTTCGATCTGAAAAAATTCTTTTTACGCTGGTACGGTCCCAATAACGCCACCCTGACCATCGGTGGCGACCTGGATGTGCAACAAACACTGCAATGGGTGGTGGATTATTTTGCCGATATTCCGGCGGGTCCGGAAGTCGATATGCCCAAGCCGCAACCCGGAAAACTGGAGGCCGACCGGTATATTTCTTATGAGGACAACATCAGTCTGCCATTAATTTATTTCTCTTTCCCGACCGTTAGTGCCAGACACACGGATGAAGCCCCGCTGGATGTGTTGGCGAACATTCTTGGAGGCGGTAAAACCTCTTTGTTATACAAAAACCTTGTCAAAAATGGCCTCGCTGTGCAAGCCAATGCAAGTCACCCCTGTTCTGAATTGGCCTGTGCTTTGTCACTCTTGGCCTTACCAAATCCGGCTTCCGGAAAAAATCTCTCGGATCTGGATTCAATCATTCGCGAGTCTTTGGCGGAATTTGAAACCCGCGGTGTCAACGATGACGACCTGCAAAGGGTGAAAGCCAGTATCGTCTCGGGCATGATCTATGGTCTGGAAAGTGTCGCCGGCAAAGTCAGTCAACTAGCGGCCTATGAAACCTATACCAATAACCCCGATTACATCAAGCAGGATCTTGAACGATATCAAAATGTTTCTAAGGACGATGTGTTACGTGTGTATAAGCAATACATTAAAAACAAACCTGCCGTGATCTTGAGTATTGTACAAAAAGGCAAACCGGACACGGTCGCCAAGCCCGACACCTATGTGCATCAGGCGCGGACTATTCCAAAGAGCGAGAATACCAAAGAGTCCGATCTTGAATATCGTGTACCCAACAGTCGCGTTGATCGCAGCAAACGCCCGGTCGCCAGTGGTAACCCAAGCGTGAGTTTGCCAAAACTGCAACGCGGTAAATTGGAAAACGGAATAGCCTTGCTAAGTGCCGCAAATGATGAAGTGCCAACCACGGCGATCAGTTTCCGGATCAACAGCGGTCATCGTGACGATCCTCTGGATAAAGTTGGTCTGGCTTCTTTCACTGCCAGTATGTTGAATGAAGCGACCACCGAATCTTCCAACGAAGAATTAAGTAATCGGTTGCAAAAGCTGGGTTCCAGTGTGAATATCTTTGCGGGTACCGATTACACTACCGTATCGATCAAAAGCCTGACCGAGAACCTGGACGAGACACTGGATATTGCCGCTGAAAAACTTTTCCAGCCGGCATTTGCCGAGGCCGATTTCAAGCGGGTTAAAGACCAGACGCTGGAGTCGATCGAGCAAGGCAAGAAGCAGGCGGCCCAAACAGCCTCCAATGTGAATCGACATATTTTATATGGCAAGTCCAACAGCTTGGCCTTTCCAGCCATTGGCATTACTAAATCCGTAGAGAACATTAGTCTTGCCGACGTTAAAAACTTTTATGCCATGCGCTTTTCACCAAAGATTGCCGACATTATCGCGGTTAGTGACCTGAGCCAAAAAGAGTTGATCGCCAAACTGTCGGTGTTTGCCAAATGGCAGGGTGGTGATGTGCCTGTGACCGCTCTCAAGCCATTCCCTGACTACGACAAATCCAGTATCTATTTTGTGGACAAACCAGCGGCGGCGCAATCCGAAATTCGCCTGGCCAAACGTGCTCTCCCCTATGATGCAACCGGAGAATACTATCGTGCCGGATTAATGAATTATGCTCTGGGCGGTGCGTTCAACTCGCGTATCAATATAAATCTGCGTGAAGACAAAGGTTACACCTACGGCGCGCGTTCCGGCTTTAATGGCAGTAAGGAATATGGCTCATTCAGTGCCGGAGCCGGGGTACGCGCTGACGCAACCGCGGCGTCCTTGACCGAGTTTATTAATGAGATCAGTGATTACCACGCCGATGGCATTACCGCCGATGAGCTGGAATTCACCAAAAACTCCATTGGACAGCGTGATGCGCGCAGTTATGAGACTCCAAGCCAAAAATTACGTTTCTTGTCACGTATTCAAACTTATAATCTACAAGATGATTTTGTTGATCAGCAAAAAGAGATCCTCGAAAACCTCACCGAAGAAGAAGTGGATGCCTTGGCAAATAAGCACTTGAATCTTGATGAGATGAATATTGTGATCGTTGGTGACAAAGCCAATGTGATGGAAGAATTAAAAGCCTTTGGCTATCCGATCGTGGAAGTCGATGCGGAAGCGAATCCATTATAAGCAGGATTTTTTAGCTAGACACAAAAGGCTCCTGCGGGAGCCTTTTTTGATTCTGTTTGTAGCAACATCACCAGTAAATTGACCTTATTGCATTGCCTTGGTGGGTAAATTGGAAATTTTCCCACCCTACAGCCTAATAATTCATTCCATGTAGGGTGGGAAAAACTTGTTTTACCCACCAATGTACATAGTTACGGTAAAGAAATATCTTTGATCCTTATGTTCGACTTCTGTTTTATTTGACGTTATCGCCTTGCCCTGGTGGGTAAATTGGAAATTTTCCCACCCTACATCCTAATAAATCATTCCTTGTAGGGTGGGAAAAACTCGTTTTACCCACCGCTGTACATAGTTACGGTAAAGAAATATTTTTGATCTTTTTGCTCGACTTCTGTTTTTTAACATTATTGCCTTGCCTTGGTGGGTAAATTAGGAATTTTCCCACCCTACTGCTTATAAATTTTTACATGTAGGGTGGGAAAAACTTGTTTTACCCACCATGCGCATCTCATTCTCCATATTGACCTTCAACAACTTTTGAACCCCAGTCTTTTGACAAATTGCCTTCTTCAATGAAACGATGGAAAGAAGAGTGCGGCCAATCTTCAACTTTTTGAACGAGTCCATGTTTAACGGGGTTGTAATGAATATAATTTATATGATTTTGTAAGTCAGTTTCATTTCGTATTTGATGTTCCCAAAAGCGTCGTTGCCAAATGCCTTTCTCGCCTTTTTTAAATTTGCTATAAGTGCGAGAGTCTGTCGCTGTAAAATTTCTTGAGAAATTAGCTTTTAATATTCTCCAACGTGACGAATAATCAACATCGTTTTTCGGGAGCTGCCATATCGCATGGATATGGTCAGGTAGCACGCAGATGGCAATCGTTTTAAAGGGCTTTAGTTCTTGAACCCGTTTATAGGCATTGCGAAGTTTTTCTATTTCTGCAACGAGTAATTTTGAATTGCGGTCAGCTAGATTTGTTGTAAAGAAATAATAAGCGCCACTTGCTCGACTTCTTCGGTAATTTGACATAATTGCATTGCCTTGGTGGGTAAATTGGAAATTTTCCCACCCTACATCCTTATATATTATTCATTGTAGGGTGGGAAAAACCCGTTTTACCCACCGATGTACATAGTTACGCTAAAGAAATATTTTTGATCCTTTTGCTCGACTTCTGTTTTTTTTTTTGACATTTTTGCTTCGCTTTGGTGGGTAAATTGGGAATTTTCCCACTACAGCCTAGTAATTCATTCCATGTAGGGTGGGAAAAACTTGTTTTACCCACCAATGTACTATGTAATACAGAAATATCATTCTTTAATAGATTCATATTCTTTCATTTAAGACATTTTTTTAGTTATTGCTTCGCCTGTGTCAAGAACAGGGTTTGAGGAATTAATCCAGTTCCCATTCGTAGAGCAGAAAATTTTGTGGGTCTTCACCGTCAGGCACAGAACCAAAACACATCTTGCCTGAGAGATTATTTTCATCAGTGCCCAACCAGGCGTAAACGCAACCGCGCTTTTCTGCCTCAGCGATTAATGCCTGCACTAGACGGCGCCCGATACTCTGGCGGCGATGGCTTGGCGCAACGCCTACCTCATTGATCCACAGCTGTGCGGGCTTATCCGGATGAAAATATTCCACCGCTGAAGCCATACCCACAACGGTTTCCTGGTCAATCGCCAAAAACATGACATGTCGCGGGTCATTGATAAAAGCACTCAGGTATTCGGACTGAATGGCATGGTCAAATACTTCCTGCGCCAAATTATCCAACAGCGCAACACTGGATTGATTAAGTTGGAGTATCTTTATACTCATGAACTTTTTTTGGTCTGAAAATTCCCGCCGTCATCATCCAGTTGCAGGCCTGCATAATAGTCGGCGAGTTTTTTATATTCCGGGAAATTCTCGCGCATGGTGGTTTCCATCCAGGTGCTCGCTTGTTCCAGCATTTCATCCGCGCTTTTTCCATCCGGCATGATCGGTTCACCGATGATGACTTTAATTTTACCGGGATTCACCATTAAGGTTTTTTTGCCCCAGAATTCACCGGCATTATGTGCAATGACGACCAGGGGAACGCCGGCTTCTTTCGCCAGCAAAGCGCCACTTTTACCAAAGCGCCGGGTCCGTCCGTACATCATGCGGGTGCCTTCCGGAAAAATAGAAACCCATAAACCGTCGCGTAAACGTTCGGTACCTTTTTCAATGACTTGCTTCACTGCCGAGGTACCACTGCTGCGGTCAATGTCGATCATTTTTATTGATTTCAAGGCATGGCCAAATAAAGGAATGGCCATAAGTTCGCGTTTTAACACGATTACAAACTGCGGCACGATCCGGAAAATAGTAATGGTCTCCCAGGCCGACTGGTGCTTCATGTAAACAACACTGGCAGTATCGGGCAGGTTCTCTTCGCCAACAATTTCATATTTCAAACCCGTTACCCAGGACAAAACATAATGTCCGACATGCGAATAGGCTTTGGCAAATTTATATTGAACCTTGTGCCCAAAGGGCATTGTCAATACAACCAACAAGCAATTTATCGCTATGTTGGGAATAATGATCAAACCGGCAATGGTAGAGCGCAGTATAGTAAATGCTTTATTCATAAATTCTCGGTTTATTTTTTGCGGCTGTCTTTAAGCTCACCTGCAGTATCCTGGTCACCGCGTGCTTTGTAGTAGGCGGCTTTTTTAGAATACACCGGACTGATCTCGCGCATGGTGCTTTCAATCCAGGTTTTGGATTCCAGGGTAATTTCATCTATGCTTTTATCTTCAGGGTCGATGGCTTTACCAATCACAACTTGCACCTCACCGGGACACATTAACAGGTTCTGGCGACCCCAGAATTCACCGGCGTTGTGTGCGATCGGCACAATTTTATGCCCGGTTTCTTTGGCAAGATAGGCGCCACTACGACCGTATTTTCGTGTTTTGCCTATTGGCATTCGGGTGCCTTCCGGAAACAACATAACACTAATGCCATTGTCCAAACGCTGTCTGCCGATATCAATTATTTGCTCGACCGCTGAACGCCCGCCCTTGCGATCAATACCAATGGCGTCAATGGCGCGTAAGCCCCAGCCAAAAAAAGGCACATACAAAAGTATTTTTTTGAACACCCAGGTATGCCGCGGCATGTAGTTTTGCAGTATATAGAGCTCCAGTATGGACTGATGTTTGGACCAGAATACACAGGTTTCATTGCGCGGGATATTTTCAGAACCCGTCACACGGTAGGAAATTCCGGCGACATACTTGAGCGAAAGCATGACAGCATCGGTGTAACGATCCACAAAATACCATTGAACCTTTCGCCCAAACGGGTAGGTGATGATTACCAGGCTGCCAAACACCACCGTGTGGACGGCGAGCAATAGTTTGAAGAGTATCGAGCGAAGAAAAATAATGACTTTTTGCATAAAGTAATTACTCCTCTTGATCAGAATCTGCCAAGAGCTTGTTCGCAAAGTCTGCCAAGTTACTGTAAACCGGGATCCGGTTTTGTTCGATCACAGGGTGGTGCAAAGTTTGTGCGCCTTTTCCGGTTTTGACCAATACCGGTTTAGCTTTAATTACACGAGCGGCCAACATGTCGGTGATCTTGTCACCTACGTAATACGAGCTTTCCAGATCTACCGGATGTTCCAATGCCAGCTGCAGGAACAGACCGGGCTGTGGCTTGCGACAGGCGCAATGGTCATCCGGATGGTGCGGGCAGTAATAAATGGCCTGGATATCACCACCCAGTTCCGAGACCGCACGGTACAGATAGGAGTGCATGTCGGCGAGGGTTTGTTCATTATACAAACCGCGCGCAATTCCGGATTGATTGGTAATAATAAACACGGGCCAGCCGGCTAAATGCAGATCCGCAATGGCCTGGGCACTACCCTGGATCAGGGAAAACTCCTCCAGAGTTTTAATATAAGTCGACGAGTCATGATTGATGACACCATCTCGATCCAGAATGACAGCAGCTCTTTGCATTACAAAATCTTGACACCGGTTTAGTCAGCGCCACTCAACTCCAGTTGGGCCAGGTCTGCAACGCCGGACGAAAAACGGTGAAAATCTTTTAACAGGTTTAATCGATTCTCTCGCTGGGTTTGATCTTCGGACATCACCATGACCTGGTCAAAAAAGTTATCAATCGGTTCACGCAAGCGTGCCAGACGCAATAGCACATCGGTGTAACGTTTGGCATTTAGCAAGCCGTCTATTTCAGTCTGCAAGGGTGCGAGTGATTGATGTAAGGCGTACTCGGCTTTTTCACTGATCTTGTTGACTTTGATCGGGGGTAATTTTTGAATTTGTGTTGCATTCTTTTTCAGGATATTGGATACACGCTTGTGTGCAGCAGCCAGGTTGGGGGCGGCCGGAAGTTTGGTAAAGCTTTGTAGGGCATGCAGGCGATGACGCATATCCAACGGGCTATTGGCCGAGCTGGCAAACACCGCAGAAATCTGGTCCTGACTAAAGCCCTGTTCCAGGAAATAACCACGTGCACGTTCTTGTAAATATTGGAAAATCTCGTCAATCAAAGTCAGATCAATAAATTGTTCGGGAAGTTGTTTAATGGCAAACAAGATCAGGTCGCGCAGATCAAGATCGTGTTCCGCTTCATTCATAATGCGCAGCAAGCCTAATGCCTGGCGGCGTAAACTGAAGGGGTCACGGGTACCACTGGGTTTTTTGCCAATTGAAAAAATGCCCACAATGGTGTCGAGCTTGTCGGCAATCGACAAAACCTGGCCGTAAATCCCGGCGGGTATGCGGTCACCGGAAAAACGCGGTTGATAGTGTTCGTCCAGCGCGTTAGCAACTTCAGCATGTTCATTTTGTGCAAGTGCGTAGTAACGCCCCATAACGCCTTGTAACTCTGGAAACTCACCGACCATGTCGGTTAACAGATCACATTTACACAGGCTTGCAGCACGCGACAGGTGCTGCAATTCAATGCCGGATTTGTCACCCAGGGCCTTGGCAATGAATTTGCTTAAGGCAGAAACGCGTTTAACCTTGTCGCCCAGGCTGCCGAGATCTTTTTGGAAAATGACCTTGTCCAGTTGCTCAATGCGTTGTTCGAGTGGTGTTTTAAGATCGGAGCGGTAAAAGAATTCAGCATCGGCAAGTCGTGGACGAATAACACGTTCATTGCCGTGTTTGACAACCGCCGCGTCTTTGCTCTTGATGTTACTGATGGTGATAAAGTTGGGTAATAATTTCCCCTCTGAATTGCGAACCGGGAAGTATTTCTGGTGTTGTTGCAAGGTTTCTATCAATACTTCTTCGGGCAGTTCCAGAAAACGCTGATCAAAATCTCCCACAACAGGAAATGGCATTTCTACCAGGGACGTCACTTCGTCGAGCAAGTCTTTATCAATCACTGCCTGTCCGTTTAGTTCCTCGGCGCTTGCCAAGACCTGTTCTTCAATGGACTTGCGGCGCGCGGCATAATCCACTTGCACTTCGCCTGCGTGCAGTAACAAATTCGGGTAAGCTTCGGCTTGCGGGATCGTGATATCTTGCGGCGCCATAAAGCGGTGACCGTAACTGATGTTTGATGCGCTCAGTCCGTAAAGCTCACAGGGAATTACCCGATCGCCCAATAACATCACCAGCCAATGCACCGGACGCACAAAACTGACATCGCGATCGCCCCAGCGCATGCGTTTGGGAATGGGTAATTGATCCAAGGCACTTTGTACAATACCCGGCAGCAGTGTAGTCGCCTCAACTCCGGGTTGTGTGCCGCGATACATCAAATATGTGCCTTTTTCGGTTTTTGTTTGTTGCAAGTCGATCACACTCACACCATTACTCTCGGCAAATTTCGTTGCAGCGATGCTTGGCTTACCCTCGGCATCAAAGGCGCGCTCAAGTGGCGGACCACGACGTTCGATGTCTTCATCGGCTTGTTGCAAGTCAAGACACTTCACCAATACGGCCAGACGTCTGGGCGTGGCGAACATACTGACATCCTCATGCGCTAGTCGTTCTACGGCTAATCCAGCCTGTAAGCCGAGTTTGAAGGCATGCGCCAGATCGTACAAAGCCTTTGGCGGCAGTTCTTCGGTACCGATCTCAATCAGAAAATGTGCTTTACCTGTCATGCGCTTTCCTTGATTGAAGGTGTATTTCTCGGCGCTAGGGGAAAATTTAATTTCTCTCTGCTGGCCAGATAACTCTCAGCAACCTGACGCGCCAGGGTCCGTACTCGCAAAATATAGCGTTGTCTTTCGGTAACCGAGATGGCGTGTCGTGCATCGAGTAAGTTAAACCAGTGTGAGGCCAGTATCACTTGTTCATATGCCGGAAGTGGAAGTTCGGCTTCGAGTAATTTATTGGTTTCGGTTTCTGCAGCATCAAATGCCTTGAATAATTCATCCACATTTGCCACTTCAAAGTTGTAACGCGATTGCTCAACTTCGTTTTGATGGAACACCTGATGATAACTGATCGCACCATTGGGTGTATCGGCCCAGGTGATGTCGTAAATACTGTCCACGCCTTGCAAATACATGGCCAAACGCTCCAGTCCATAAGTGATCTCGCCAGTCACCGGTTTGCATTCCAGTCCGCCGGCCTGTTGAAAATACGTGAACTGGGTAATTTCCATGCCATTCATCCACACTTCCCAACCCAGTCCCCAGGCTCCCAGGGTAGGGGATTCCCAGTTGTCTTCCACAAAACGAATATCGTGCACCAAAGGGTCGATGCCCAAACTACGCAGGGAGTCGAGATAGAGTTCCTGAATGTTGTCGGGCGATGGCTTTAGGCCAACCTGGAATTGATAATAGTGCTGCAAGCGATTGGGATTTTCGCCATAGCGACCATCGGTTGGACGTCTGCACGCCTGTGCGTAGGCCGAACACCATGGCTCAGGGCCAATGGCGCGTAAAAAAGTGGCCGGATGAAAGGTGCCTGCCCCCATGGGCAGATCCATGGGCTGCATGATCACGCAGCCCTGCTTGGCCCAAAATCGTTGTAAGCGGAAGATCAGGCTCTGAAAACTTTTTGGCGGGCTGGGCGATTTCTTGTTCTTGGCCATAAGTTATGGTTTCTATTGGAAAAATTAGCCCGACAGTATACCGCGTTGGGGTTGGTATTTCAGCTTTAAGCACAAGTCCGTAAGGACATAGTGCTTAATGCTTAAACAATCGAAGTTCACTGCGAGCATCCGCCATCGAGTTTTGAAGAATAGATACAGGAAGAATCAGATGGGCATTCAGGGTGCAAACCCGCAGCGAAGCGCACTCTGATAGTGCGCTCAGCGGCCGGCAGGGTTGAAAACATGGCCTTGCTGCTGGCTTTTACCAGCAATAACAAGGCACTAAAAAAACATTCGTGTGGAATCAGCAAATTGGCACGAAATCTGCATCGTATTGCTTTTTAAAAGCGCTACAATAGCGCACTGATTTTTAGTCATTTCCAGAAATTTTCACATAGGAGCCCACCATGTCCGCCGCGGATATTCTCAAAAAAATTAAAGACGAAGACATTCGTTATGTAGACCTGCGTTTTACCGACACCCGCGGTAAAGAACAACACGTTACCGTACCTTCACACACGATCGATGCCGACTTTTTTGAAGAAGGCAAAATGTTTGACGGTTCTTCGATCAATGGCTGGAAAGGTATTAATGAATCCGACATGATCCTGATGCCCGACCCGGATACCGCAGTTGCGGACGTATTTTCGATTGACGCAACCATTAACATCACCTGTGATGTGGTAGAGCCGGCCAATATGCAAGGCTATGAGCGTGACCCGCGTTCCATCGCACGTCGTGCCGAAGCCTATTTGCAATCCACCGGCATTGGTGACACCGCTTACTTTGGCCCTGAGAACGAATTCTTTGTTTTTGATGATGTGCGTTGGAGTACAGCAATCAACAATACCTCTTTCAAGATCGATTCCGAGGAAGGCGAGTGGAATACCGACAAGCACTTTGAAGACGGTAACATCGGTCACCGTCCAGGCATTAAAGGCGGCTACTTCCCGGTTCCTCCGGTTGATTCCCTGCACGACATCCGTGGTGCCATGTGTAATGCACTTGAAGAAATGGGTTTAAAAACCGAAGTGCATCACCATGAAGTAGCGACAGCCGGTCAGTGTGAGATCGGTGTCGAGTTCAACACCTTGGTGCGCAAGGCTGATGAAGTACAAACCCTGAAATATGTGGTGCATAACGTTGCTCACAGTTTTGGAAAAACCGCAACCTTTATGCCCAAGCCATTGGTAGGTGATAATGGATCCGGTATGCACGTTCACGCCTCCATCATGAAAGACGGCGTTAACCTGTTTACGGGTGACGGTTATGGTGGTTTGTCAGAAACGGCTTTGTATTACATCGGTGGCGTGATCAAGCACGCTAAAGCCATTAATGCGTTTGCCAACTCGTCAACCAACAGTTACAAGCGTTTGGTTCCGGGTTTTGAAGCGCCGGTGAAATTGGCGTACTCGGCACGTAACCGTTCGGCGTCTATTCGTATCCCGTTTATTTCCAACCCGAAAGGTCGTCGAATCGAGATCCGTTTCCCGGATTCAACGGCGAACCCATACCTCGCCTTTGCCGCTATCCTGATGGCAGGCCTTGACGGGATTAAAAACAAGATTCACCCAGGCGATCCGGCGGATAAAGACCTTTATGATCTACCAGCGGAAGAGTCGAGCGCTATTCCGGAAGTTGCTTTCTCATTAGAAGAAGCACTGAACGCACTGGATGCTGATCGTGAATTCTTGACCGAGGGCAATGTTTTCAGTAATGACGCAATTGACGCGTTTATCGAATTGAAAATGGAAGAAGTTACCCGCTTACGCATGAGCACCCACCCGGTTGAATTCGATATGTATTACAGCTCCTGATCGCATCGCAATCCTGATTCGCTCGGGATTGTTTGCATCACAAAAAAACCGACCCGGTTTCCTGGTCGGTTTTTTTGTGTGTTGAGAAACATTTGCAAATGCATTATGGCCGTTAATCAATCATCCATATTCTGTGTGCAAGGCATGTGAATAATCAGTTGAGTTAATGAGATCGCGGGCCATTGGTCCTGATACTAAAAATTACGATTTGACATAATAATCTTACATTCGCTTTTTCCCCGGTCATTACTAATACAAAAGACCTCAATGCAATGTTCAATTCGTATTTAAATTCTTGTATTTGTTAAAATTTTCCTGTATCTTCGGAGAATAATTTATCAAATGTCACAAATAGTTAATTGACATTGACCATAATAAATATATATAAAAAATATATAAATATAGTTTAGTAAAACTAAACATACAGCGTATAAACATTATTATTATAAATTGCTCATATTGCACTCTTGCACTTCTGTGTAAAGACCGGCATTTATCGTGCGAAATAAATAGATAAGCAGATTTTTATTAAATGAAACAAAAATCGCCCAACAATAAAATAGCCTCACTTACTTTGCGAAT
>JABDMI010000094.1 GCA_013001575.1 Gammaproteobacteria bacterium | reverse complement strand
AAAGTGCTCAGCACCGAACCAGTTTCACCGTTCGCTGTTGCGTCAAGGGGACTATGCTTGTCCATAGAACGTTGCATAACTGAAGGCAGTAATTTTTTTATTTCAGTACGTTTCATAGAAAATTCAGTGCCTGAGTATCTATATCCTAATTGACATTAAATTGAATTTAGAAATGACGGCGTGGCTCCTGTGTTATTTTTTCATCCGTTATTCTGTTATAAAGATAGCTGATTATTATCTTGGCAGTATTATATTACACCTACGGATAAACCGATAACAAACTTGACGCTAAGGTGACAAATCTCTACTATTGCCATCTTGTTCACATCTGGACAAGCCAAAACCTAGCTTTCAACTGATATCAGTTGACGCTGGATACCTTAACGACGCACTCGTAGCTCAGCTGGATAGAGTACTCGGCTACGAACCGAGCGGTCGGAGGTTCGAATCCTTCCAGGCGCGCCATTACATCTAAGCCTCGACTTTAGTCGAGGCTTTTTTGTTAATAGCGCCGAAGGATAAGAACCTCAGGTTCGATCCGAGGAGTTTGCGTAGCAAACCCGACAGACGTTGGAGCGGAGCGACGACGAGTAAGCTTGCTTACGGTCAATCCTTCCAGGGCCGTTCTCGTACATCCCTGTACTCCACGGCATTTGTACGTCCAGTACATCACGCGCCATTACATCTAAGCCTCGACTATAGTCGAGGCTTTTTTGTTTATAGCGCCGAAGGCTGAGACAAATTCATCGGGAATGAATTTGAACAGAGAGGGAACTGACTCTGGCCCGGAGGGCGAGGTGCAGGGATAGTGCCGAGTAACCTTGAGCTTGAAGAATCCGGTAAGTACAGAGATCAGTTGTGTTCGAACCCGCAGTTCCAGCATTGGCTGAATTGTTTTTCAATTTTTTCACCACACTCGGCGCAAACCCAATCGCTGCGTTTGGTTTCTGCCTGCAAGAATTCCTGAATGAGTTGTTTAGCGCGTTGCGCATCTTGTTCATGAAAAACATGTAATTCATTCTTGATCGCAATTGGCGGTACTTCGCCACCGGCTGCTCCGGATCCGATACTGCTTTCACCTTTATGCATACAATCAATGCCGTGCTCGATCAGGTATGCGCGTATCTGGTCGAGTTGTACGAAATTATCTGCGGTGAAAACTTTATGCATGAGTCATTACCTTGGAATAACCTAGGATCAAGAAAATAAGCTAAAGCTTACATGGGCTCCATGACATTGGCAATTTCCTGGATCAGTACCGTGATCCCGGACAGATCAGCGCCTTTGGAGTCGCGCATGGAACGAATAATCGAGTCCAGATGCTGGACGCGTTCGCCGTGCAGTCCTAACCATTGGGTTAGTTGTTTTTTCTTGGCGGTTACCGGAAAGCCCAAAACATTATTTGTGATCACACGATGCAATTCATAAGCGTGGTCACGCAAACTGTTGCGCGCCATGGCTTGCCAACGGCCCTTGGCCTTGAGTTTTACAATCTGCTGATGCAGCCAGTTTAAATGTAAGGCCTCGCCCACGTCGTAATACATTCTGGCGACGTCTTTGACTTCAATTTCCCGATCCAAAGCAACACTTACAATATCCAGAGCAGTTTGCATAAAACTGTTACTGGTTATGCGCTTGGCAACCCTGTCATTCAACCCAAGTGAGGAAATATGGTCTCGGTATTTTTTGAAACGTTTTTTCTGTGACTTGTCCAGATTCTTGTGAAAATGAATATACAGTTCACTCACGCCGTCCTTAAATTTATCAATGCTGGCCTGAATGTCAGTTTGTTCATTGATCTCTTGTGCCATCCAGCGTGTAGCGTGCTTGAGCAAATTGGTGGAATCGATGTACATGCGATACTGTTCTTTGGCTGGAATTTTGCCGTCGAGGTTTTCAATCTGTTGCCAGATATCTTTAGAATCAAAAACATCACGCGCAATAATATAGGCTTTCACAATGACCGAGATGCGGTTTCCGGTCTCATCGTGTAAGCGTTGTATAAACGCGGGACCCATGCGATTGATCAGATTATTGGCGATCTGGTTTGCGATAATCTCGCGACCCAGACGGTGTTTTGGCATTAGATCAGAGTATTTTTCTTTCAGAATTTTGGGGAAATAGCCACGCAATTCGTGTTGTGCGTAGTCTTCATCAACCAGATCGGAAGCCAGTAATTCATTGTATAGATCTATTTTGCTGTATGACAATATTGTGGCGATTTCAGCCCGGGTCAGGCCTTTTTTGTTGTTTTTGAGTCTTTCATCGATCTCGATCTCATTGGGTAAAAATTCAATTTCGCGATTGAGCAAACCTCGTTGTTCAAGATCCCGGATCACCCGCATGTACTCGTCGGTGCGCTCGATACTGCGGCTCTCCAAAACCGAGAGCGCCAGTGATTGCAGATAGTTGTTACGCAACACCAGATTGGCGACATCACTGGTCATTTTTGCCAATATCGAATTGCGTTTCTCTTCGCCGAGTTCACCCGCATTGATCACCTGATTCAATAAGATCTTGATATTGACCTCGTGATCGGAACAGTCCACGCCTCCGGCGTTGTCGATAAAGTCGGTACTGATGTGTCCGCCGTTCAAGGCAAATTCAATACGGGATTTATGCGTAAAACCCAGGTTGCCGCCTTCGCCGATCACTTTGCATTGTAATTCGCTAGCGTTGACACGTACGCTGTCGTTAGCGCGATCACCCACTTCGGTGTGGCTTTCTTGAGTGGCTTTCACATAAGTGCCGATGCCACCATTCCAGAGTAATTCCACTCTGGATTTCAAGATTGCTTGAATAACTTCAGTGGGTGAGGCCTTGTCTTTTGCCAGATCCAGCATGGCTTGAATCTGTGGACTTAAAGGAATTTCTTTAGCGGTACGCGAAAATACGCCGCCACCTTTCGAGATCAGCTTTTTGTCATAATCAGTCCAGGACGAACGGGGTAGATCAAATAAGCGCTGACGCTCATTAAAACTCTTTTCTATGTCCGGGTCGGGGTCCAGAAAAATATGAATATGGTTAAAGGCTGCAAGCAGACGAATGTGTGGCGATAACAACATGCCGTTACCAAACACGTCACCCGCCATGTCGCCGATGCCGGCAACGGTGAATTCTTGCGATTGGATATCTTTTCCCAGTTCGAGAAAATGGCGTTTAACCGATTCCCACGCTCCGCGTGCCGTAATACCCATTTTTTTGTGGTCATAACCAACCGAGCCACCCGAGGCGAAAGCATCACTAAGCCAAAAGTCGTATTCGGCGGCAACTTCGTTTGCGGTGTCAGAAAAAGTTGCGGTGCCCTTGTCGGCAGCAACCACCAGATACGGGTCATCGGGATCTTTACGAATAACATTGGGAGGTGCGATGACCTTGTCTTCCGAATAGTTGTCACTTATATCGAGCAAGCCGCGGATAAAGTCTTTGTAACATTCACGCCCTTGCTCAAACATGCGTTCGCGATCACCGCTAACCGGGTTACGCACCACAAAGCCGCCTTTCGCACCCACGGGGACGATCACGGAGTTTTTGACCATTTGGGCCTTCATCAGGCCTAATACTTCGGTGCGGAAATCTTCAGGGCGATCGGACCAACGCAAACCACCACGCGCGATCGATCCACCGCGTAAATGCACACCTTCCACATGCGGTGAATAAACCCAGATCTCATAGCGGGGCAGTGGCAATGGCAATTCAGGGATCTTGCGGGGATCGAGTTTGAATGAAATATAGGATTTGTGATCGCCTTGTTCATTGGTTTGGAAAAAACTCGTGCGTAATGTGGCTTTTTGTACATCGAAAAAAGCTCGCAATATACGGTCTTTATCCAGACTGGTTACCAGGTTCAATTCCCGAATGACTTCGCGTTGTGCGCTGCCAACCAGTTTACTGCGTTTCCCCTTATCAATTGCCGGGTCAAACTGCATGGCAAATAGTCTGTATAGTTGGCGTACATACTCCGGATGTTCCAACAAGACTTGCATCATGTACAAACTTGAATACGGCAAACTGGTTTGGCGTAAATAACGTAAATACGCTCTGATCACCGATACTTCACGCCATTCCAGCCCAGCATCGGTCACCAGTGAATTGAGTCGATCATTTTCGGCATGACCACGCCAGATTGCCGCAAAAGTTTTGTGGAATGCTTCACGCAGGGCGCCGGTATTAACTTCGTCACCATGTTTATGTACCAGTTCAATATCCTGAATCCAGATATAAGCATCATCTTTCAAGCGCAATTGATAAGGTCTTTCACTGATAGCGCGAAAACCCATGTTTTCCAACATTGGCAGAGCATCAGATAAGGGAATTGGATATTCGTAATGGAAAATTTTAAAACGCAAACTTGAAGCTGGAAAGTTTACCGGACGATACAAGCTTAACTTGATATCGTGAAGATCGTTTTTCAAAGTGTGCAGTCGCTCAATATCATGACTGGCTTCATAGACTGATACATCTTCGCGGTAGGCATTAGGAAATGAGTTTGCATAGCGATAGATCAAGGCTTCGGCCTGGGCCAATTCCATACGCTTGCTTAATTCAACCATTACGGCTTCTTCATAAGGTCGTGCAGCTTCTCGAATTTTTTGTTCAACTGCTTTACGATGAAAAACGATTTTTTCATTGGATGGCGTCCAGATCACACAATACACGCGCGCTAAACTGGAAGTGGAAATATGCACGTCAGATTCGACTTTGTTGCCTTTTACCGCTGCCTTTAGAATTGTTTCGATCTTTTCACGAACCTGGGTATTGTAATAATCACGCGGGACATAGATCTGGAACGAGAAAAATCGTCGGAAGGCATCGCGTCGCACAAATAACTTAACCCGGCGACGTTCCTGTAATTGCACTAAGCCTAGGGTGTTGTCCAAAAGTTCACGCACCGTGCTTTGCATCAATTCATCGCGAGGATAGTTTTCCAGGATGTGTAACAAGGCTTTGCCTACGTGTGAGCGCGGACGAATTCCGGACATCTGTATGACTTTATCAACTTTTTGTCGTAACAGCGGGATATATCTTGGGCTACGGTTGTAAGCGACTGATGAATACAGCCCCAAAAAGCGTTTTTCACCTACCACTTTGCCGTCTTTGCCATACACCTTGATTCCAATGTAATCCAAATGACTGTCACGATGAATATTGGAACGTGAATTTGCTTTGGTCAGTATTAACATGCCACGTTGGCGAATTTGCTTTTGCGCTTCTTCGCTGTTGATCGGAGTTTGGTAGGATTTTGGCGAGTTTTGTTTACGCAAAATACCCAAGCCGGATTTGGCATTGGCTTTTAGTTCTATCAGACCGTTGTTTTCAATCAGTTTATATTCACGATAGCCCAGAAATATAAAATGATCATCAATCAGCCATTGTAAAAAGCGTTTGGCCTCTTCAGCGTCTTCTTTTTTTAAGGAACTTGCAACCGGATGATCGCTTGAGACCACATCTTGCATAGCATCGCGCATGGCGTGCCAGTCAGTAACCGCGAATCGCAGGTCTTGCATCGCAGTGCAAATATTTTTCTCAATTGTATCGAGTTTATCTTGTTCAAGTTCCGGGCCAAATTCAATAAACACAAATGATTCATGCTGCAAGTTACTGTTGTTCTCGGGCAATTGAGTCAGGTCATCGATATAAAAGTCTTTGAGAATGTCCTGCTCATTCCGGGAAACCGTGAAGCGTGGATGAATCGTGAGATTAATGTTGTAACCCAGACGTTCCAGCACCAAAGCCACAGAATCCACGTTAAAGGGGCGATCGGGCAAGACCAATTGCAAATAACTGCGTTCTGCTTCCCAGCCATGCGAATCTTTGCTGGCATGGAAAACATCAATCTTGATTTCGTCTTGAGGGCGTTGTTGTGCGAGTTTCCAGTGATTAGCCGCAATTGCGCAGAGTTCAAGAGCCTCCCGTTCGCGAATATCTTCAGGAGCAAGGTCTTGAAAATACCACTCGATGAACTGCTTGAAACGGCTCAGTTTCTTGCCTTTGTGGAAATTATTGGCACACTCGAGAATCTGTTCGAGTTGCTTGCTATGCCGCTCATTTTGACTGATTGCCATAATGGTCTCGCTTGTTACTTAGAGTTATTAAATCAGTTTATCTAACGCTTGAGTAATCGCCATCGTAATTGCCATTTAAAACAGCCCGCCGAAATGTTCAACGAGCTGTTCACAGGATAGTACATGTATACACTTGCAGTCTATGCCTAGAATGGTTTTTCCAGGTCTTTGATCATGGCTGCCAGAAAACGACAGGCCTCACCACCTGTGATACAGCGGTGATCAAAGGTCAAGGATAATGGTAATCGTTTGTGAACCTCGATGCCGCCCATTACTGCAACCACATCATGGCGTAGTCCGCCCGTACCCAAAATGCAAACCATTGGCGGTACGATGACCGGAGTCGCATAGCGCCCGGCGAGCATGCCAAAATTCGATAAGGTAATAGTTGGTTTGGCCATTTGCGCAGGCGACACGCTGCGATTGCGGGTCGCCACTTTTATTTCATTCAAGTCAGCGCGTAACTGTTGCAGATTCTTGCTTTCCACAGAGCGTAAAACCGGCACGATCAAACCATCGGGTGTATCCACTGCCATGGCCACATCGATGTGTTGATGCAGGGTTCGGGTCCCATTGTCGGCATTAAACCAGGCGTTGAGTTCAGGTGCGGCAAAGGCTCCAGCGGTTAATGCACGCAGTACTCTGGCCGTAATGTCCTGACCGGGAAGCCAGTAATGAATGTCGGCGTCGTCAAACAATGTACATTGTGAAACCTGATCACGAGATGCACTCATGCTCAAATTCATGGCGCGCCGCGGTCCGCGTAAACGTTCCGCCTCTCCAAAGTTCACATCCGTTTGTTGGCGTTGCAATAATCCGCTTTGGGGTAAATGGCTCGGGGCATTACCACTTGCCAAAACGTCTTGCGGACGACTGGCAAAGGCGCGCAGATCAGACTGGGTGACTTGACCGAATTTGCCGCTGGGGGGTACTTGCGACAAGTCAATGCCTTGTTGTTTGGCGGCCAGGCGCACCGACGGGGTGGCTTTGAATTTACCGTGGGCTGAAGCTGGTTGAGATTGAGTAACGCTGAAGTTACTTGCTGTGGCTTGTTTGCGCTCGCGTCGCCGCTTGCTCCCTATCCTCACTTTTTCCACCAACTCGGCATCGCTGGTCTGCATTTTGCCAACCACGGTGCCGCTGTCTTCTTCAATGTCCACGGTTTTGATCTCGACGTCTGTAGTCGGGGAAGCATTTGCTGTCTCATCAATTTGTTCGCCATCACCAGAGCTTACGCCTGGGCCTTCCACAGTAAAGTCGACCAGGGCTGCATGGGTTTTAACAATGTCGCCTTCTTGTGCGTAGAGTTTTTTGATTGAGCCGGCGTACGGGGAGGGCACATCCACTACGGCCTTTGCGGTTTCAACCGACACCATCAATTGATCCACACTGACCGAATCGCCCTCGGCCACATGCCAGGTCACGATCTCGGCTTCCGGTAATCCTTCCCCCAGATCCGGCAACTTAAATGTTTTGGTACTCATACACTCGACTCCAGAGTTTCTTTCACCGCATTAGTGATGCGCCATACGCTAGGCATGTAATCCATTTCCTGTTTGAACAAGGGCATGACAGTATCGTAACCGGTGACCCGTTGAATGGGCGCGCGCAGGTCAAAAATACCTTTTTCAGCCACGATTGCAGCGATTTCGGCACCCACGCCACAAGTTTTAGCGGCTTCGTGAACGATCACCAGACGTCCGGTTTTTTCAATCGATTCCAGAATGGTGTCTTCGTCAATCGGACTAATGGTTGCCAGGTCAATGACTTCGGCATGGATCCCTTCTGCGGCCAATTGATCGGCGGCTTGCAAAGTTTCATGAGTCATCGCACCCCAGGTAACCAGGGTAACGTCATCGCCTTCCCGCAAGGTGTAACAAAGATCCAAAGGTAAAGCTTCACCGTTATCCACCACGGTTTGTTTTTGCATACGATAAATGCGTTTCGGTTCCAGAAACAAGACCGGGTCGGGATCGCGTAACGACGCCAGCATCAATCCATAGGCGCGTTGCGGTGAGGAGGGAATGACCACGCGAATTCCCGGGATATGCGCAAACAAGGCCTCGGTACTTTCCGAATGACATTCCGGTGCATGAATACCGCCGCCATAAGGCGCACGTATGGTCATCGGGCAACTCAGACGACCGCGGGTACGGTGCCGCATGCGTCCGGCGTGATTCAAGATTTGGTCAAAGGCCGGATAGATAAAACCCATGAACTGAAATTCCGGTACCGGGATCAAGCCCTGGGTGGCCATGCCAATGGATAAACCCGCGATCATGCCTTCGGCCAGGGGGGTATCGATGACACGCTCTTTGCCAAAGCGTTGTTGCAGTCCGGCTGTAGCACGAAACACACCGCCGTTTACGCCGATGTCCTCGCCCAGTAATACGACACGATCGTCGTGTTCAATTTCGTAGGCCAAGGCCATGGTCACCGCTTCGATCAATGTGATCTTGTGGCTTTTGTGTTCGGGAGTACTCATTAGTGATGCCCCCCAACGCGGTGTTTGGCGGCTTCAATGGCTATGTCTTTTTGTTCTTGTAAAGACAAGGGCAGTTCAGCAAACATGTAATCGAACATATCCGCAATAGCGGGTTGGCCGAGGTTCAGATAATTTTCAACCGCGATATCCACCTTGTCGGCGCATTCTTTTAACAAGGCTTGCTCTTTTTCTTCGTTCCAGGCGCCTGTGTCCATTAAGTAATTTCGTATGCGGATCAGAGGTTCGGTTTTCCAGGCGTTCTCGACTTCATCATTTTTTCGATAACGCGACGCGTCATCGGCCGTGGTGTGATCGGACAAACGATACGTGACGGTTTCTATCAAGGTCGGACCATCGCCATTGCGCGCCCGCTCGAGAGCGTCTTCCATCACTTTTCGTACCGCTATCACATCATTTCCATCAACCTGGACGCCGGGTATACCGGCGGCAACTGCTTTTTGGGCAATGGTCTGGGTTGCGGTTTGAATTTCAAGCGGAACTGAAATTGCCCATTTGTTATTGACCACAACAAACACCATTGGCAGTTTCCAGACTCCGGCCACATTCATGGCTTCGTAAAAAGCACCTTCGGAGGTGCCACCGTCGCCAATTGCGGTTACCGCACAGCGCGCCTCTTTGCGATATTTGAACGCGGTTGCCGCCCCTGCAGCGTGCAAACATTGAGTAGCGATTGGAACCGCCCAGGCAAAATCATTCGGGGCATTCTCATACACATTACCGCGTTCGTCACCGCCCCAGTACGTGAGAACGTTCTCGAGTTTCACTCCACGCCAGAATTGTGTGCCGTAGTCGCGATAGTAAGGTGCATACACATCTTCATCACGCATCGCTGCGCCCACGCCCACGTGCGAAGCTTCATGCCCCAGGCATGATGCATAGGTACCGAGTTTTCCGGTGCGCTGTAAATTAATGGCTTTGGTATCAAAAACCCGGGTCAGGGTCATGAGTCGATACATTTTGATGAGTTCTTCAGGATCTTTGGCAAAGGCAGGCAGGTCGGTATTGACCAATTTACCCTCAGTGTCCAGAAATTGATGATGTTCAATCGTAAAACTTGCGACTTTGGTCACGCTTGTCTCCAGTCAGAGTGTAATTCTGGTTATACTGCTTAAAAAACAGGCAAAATGATTACATAAGAAACTAATTATATCGCAAACAATTGTTTTAATTGTCCTTAACTGTGTCTGTTGTTGTTGCGATTGATCCTGATTATAAGCCTAATTGCCAAAAGCCAGTACAATTGCACCACAGCCCAACAAAAATTAATCAGGCGATACCCGAATCTATGAAAGAACGCAAACTCGAACCCGGAATCCACACTGATCTAGAACGCAGTATGAGTTACAGCGACTATCTGGGTCTGGATCAAATTCTTACTGCACAACGACCACTCAGTGAGCCGGAACATCACGACGAAATGTTGTTTTTGATCATGCATCAAACCGCTGAGTTGTGGTTTAAACAGATCTTGCATGAAGTGCATGCGGCTATACGTCATTTGCAGCAGGATGCCCTGGAACCGTGTTTGAAAATTCTGTCGCGGGTCAAATTAATTCAACAAATCCTGTTTGAGCAGTGGGGCATTCTTGCAACTCTAACACCCACCGAGTACGCCGAGTTTCGACACGTGCTCGGCAATGCCTCCGGTTTTCAGTCTCCGCTTTACCGTGAACTTGAATTTGTCATGGGCAATAAAAACGCCAGCTACCTGAATGTGTACAAAAGTAATCAAAAAGTTGCTACACATCTTTCCGGTGTTTTACATCAACCGAGTTTGTACGATGAATTTCAACTCTACTTAAAACGCCAGGGCTTTCCGATCGATGCGCAACATTTGCAACGTAATTGGGCAGATGCCTACGAAGCGCATGACAGCGTGACCAAAAGTTTCAAGCTGGTGTATGAAGATTCCAAAAAATACTGGGATGCTTATGCGATGTGCGAAAAACTTGTGGATGTGGAAGAGTCATTCCAGCTTTGGCGTTTCCGCCACATGAAAACGGTTGAACGCATCATCGGTTTCAAACAAGGTACGGGGGGCTCGTCCGGGGTCAACTTTTTGAAAAAAGCCCTGGACCTGAAATTTTTTCCAGAGCTTATTGCAGTGCGAACCGATATTGGCTGATCAGGCCAGGCGGGCTTTCAAGGTCTTGCGATAGCGGCTTAGATCACGAACACTTTCAAACGACTCATCCAGCAAGCCCGAAAGTTTTCTTAATATGGCCTGAGAGACTTTTTGTTGCCATTCCAGACCAAATTTAATTTGCTCATCCAGCCAGTGTTCCATCCATTCGGGGTCTGGCAGTTTGGATTGCACAGTATCCAGCGGAAACATCGATTTGTTGACGTGAATGTTGGTTGGATGCATGGCGCGTGAAGTTTTGATGTTAGCCATGAGCACGCCCATTTTTGCAAACGAGGCGCGCGCGGTATCACCCATTTTCTCAACCGCACGTTTCATGTAACGCATGTAACAAGAAGCGTGTCTGGCTTCATCTGCAGACAGGGTTGAATATATTTGTTTGATTACCGGTTCGTCATGCCATTGTGAGGCGCAACGATACCAATTGGTTAAACGGATCTCGCCACAAAAATGCATCATTAGTGTATCGAGTGCAGGCGCTTGGTCAAAATTGAATCGCACTGCGTGCAATTCCTCTTCTGTTGGTGCCAGTTCGGGTCTGAAGCGTCTAAGATATTCCATCATTACCAGTGAATGTTTTTGTTCTTCGTAAAACCAGATTGACATAAACGCTGAAAAATCAGAGTCGTCCTGGTTGTCGCGCAAAAACATTTCGGTAGCGGGTAAGGCGGACCATTCGGTTATGGCGTTGTATTTGATGCTTAGGGCTTGCTCGTCGCTCAGTTTACTGGCATCAAAATTTTCCCATTTGATGTCGGTATCCATATTCCAGCGACTGCGTTCCAGCGATTTGTAAAGTTCAGGATAAAGCATGTTACACCTCGATTCTATAATGTCCGTTTACTAGTGAAATTTCAATTTCGATCTATTTTTCCAAAACCGTGAAAAGTTTTTGCGTAATGCGTTCCAGGTCATTCAAGTCTTTAGAACTTAACTGGTCTATAAAGTGATATTCATAATTGATCGCTTTGGGAATGATCTCGTCAAACACTTCCTGACCCAGTGGGCTCAAGCGCAAGCTTTGGCGTCTTCGGTCATCCGGGTCGGATTTGCGTTCAATAAATCCACGTTCCAGGAGTTTTTTTACATTGCGACTTATCGCCACTTTATCGATGGCTGTGTATTTAACGATCTCGGTCGCAGTGCAGTTCTCAAAATTTCCCAGAATAGCCATGATGCGCCATTCTGTGATGCTAAGTGCATATTTTTCCTGGTAAATTTCAGCAATGCCCTGAGAAATACGATTGCTCAAAATGGACAATCGATACGGCAAAAAATTACTCAAATTGAAATGCGGGGCTTTTTTCATGGGTTTTTCCGTTCAGTGGCTTTAAATTTTTACGGGTTGACCGCATCTAAAGTGTATAAAAAACCAGCTATTTTCCTTGCAATTAGTTACATATGAAACTATAAAGTGAGTATACAGTATAAATTTAATCATAAACACATCGCGGTTGCAGCATTTCTTGAATGTGCCAGATCGACTACAGGGATGTGAACTTACCCAGAGGATTTAATCATGTCATCGCTAAATATGCAAAAGACATCCACA